>DAONAB010000219.1:0-5707 GCA_035400805.1 Nitrospira sp.
GATGACTCACGCGTGTACGTACCCTCCTTGTTGAGGGCGTATCCTAGTGGGCGCGCGGGCTTCTGTCAATTGCGCGGTAGGGAGAGACGAGGCGAGGTGTGTGCCGGCAAGGGCGTCGGTCTGATGGGGGCTGTGTCGAGCTGTCAGGCGGATCAGGCCGCCGGCGTTTCAGGTGAGGCGGTTGGTTCGCTCGCGGGTTGGTTCTGCGGAACCCATCGCGCAAGGATCCTCTTCAGGTCGGAGGTAATAATCGGTTTACTGATAAAGTCGTCCATGCCGGCCGCGAGACAGCATTCGCGATCGCCTTCCATCGCATTCGCCGTCATGGCAATGACGGGAAGATGTTCGCCGGGCTTTTCTTGTGAGCGAAGCAGTCGGGTGGTTTCGAGGCCGTCGAGATCGGGCATCTGACAGTCCATGAACACCAGCGGGTACTGATGCCGGCAGACGGCGGCCAGGGCCTCCATCCCGTTTCCGGCTAAATCCACGCGGCATCCCAACTTCTCCAGCATCTTCACGGCGACTTTCTGATTGACGGGGTTATCGTCCACCACCAAGACCCGTGGCGCCGAGCGGGCGACGGTTTCCGTGATGGTATGACGTGTAATCATCGGCGTGGCTTGTTCATTCGTATCGTCCCGGCTGAAGATCATACGGATACAATCGGCCAGGTGGCGTTCGCGAATCGGTTTGGTCAGGTATGCTGCGGCACCCGCTTCTTGGGCGGCCAGGCTATCGCCCCGTTGGCCGGACGCGGTGAGCATGATGAGGTGCGTTTTACAAATCGCGGGATCCTGTTTGATCAGCCGGCAGAGCTCGAGCCCGTTCATCTCCGGCATGTACATATCAATAATGGCGAGATCGAAGGGTGTCCCTTCCTCAGCCGCTCTCCGCAGCAGGGCCAGTGCCGACGGGCCATCGACCGCGCTTTCGTGGTGCATGTTCCAGGCGGACACATGGTATTGGAGCAGGCTCCGGTTGGTCGCATTATCGTCGACCAGACAGACTCGTAAGCCTGTGAGGTCCTTGCCCGCTGGGAATGGCGGAAGCGCCGGGACGGCGTCGGCTTGCGTGCCGAACCGAATGGTAAACCAGATGCAGGTTCCCTGTCCGGCCATCGACTGCAAACCGATTTGTCCTCCCATCAATTCCACCAGCCGTTTGCAAATCGTGAGGCCCAGGCCCGTGCCCCCATACTTCCTGGCCGTTGAACTGTCGGCTTGCGTGAACGCTTGGAACATTTTGGCTTGGGCCTCCGGGCTGAGGCCGATGCCGGTATCGATCACCTCGAACCGGAGGGCGACCGATCCGGGATCTTCGTCTGTCTGCGAGACCTGAATCAGGACTTCTCCGTGTTCGGTAAATTTGATCGCATTGCCGACCAGGTTGGTGAGAATTTGACGGATACGTCCGGGATCGCCGACGACGGTGCGGGGCGTTTGCGCATCGATCAAACCCACCAATTCGAGCTGACGCCCTTGCGCGGTCGGAGCGAGGATGTCCAGTGTATCTTCGATCGTCAGCCGCAGATCGAACGGAATGTGTTCGATGCTAAATTTGCCGGCTTCAATTTTTGAGAAGTCGAGAATATCGTTGATAATCCGCAGCAGGGACTCGCTGGAATGGCGGAGCGTTTGCAGATAATCGCGCTGCTCATCCGTCAGAGTGGTATCGAGGAGCAGGGTCGTCATGCCCAGGACTCCGTTCATCGGGGTACGGATTTCGTGGCTCATGGTCGCCAGGAAGTCTGTCTTGGCCTGGCCGGCCCGAACCGCCTGGTCGCGCGCCTCTGAGATTTCCCAGTTTTTCCATTCAAGGTCCTGCGCAGCCTTCGCTAAGGCGTCCTCGGTCTCTTTTCGCAGGGAAATATCGACAATGGACGCGAGGGCGAGTTGCCCCTTGGGTGTGTCGATGGGATTGAGGCCGAGTTCGATGGGGAACTCCGTCCCGTTCTTGCGCAACCCGAACAGTTCCCCTCCCACTCCCATGGCGCGTGAAGTCGGTGCTGAAAAATAGCCCCTGCGATGGCTCGGGTGGTTAGGCCGAAACCGTTCCGGTATCAACATTTCGACCGGCTGGCCGAGCATTTCCTCCCGGCTGTAGCCGAACATGCGTTCGACCTGTTTGTTGACCATCGTCATGGTGCCCTGTGGATCAATCATCAGCATGCCGTTTGGCGCGGATTCGACGACTTGCCGAAACTGCATTTCCGCCTGGATGCGGGACGAAATATCACGGACGATGCCGGTGAATTTTCTCGCCCCATCGACCACCATCTCACTGACGGCCAGCTCAATCGGAAACGAGACGCCGTCACTCCGCCGGCCCAGCACTTCGCGCCCGATGCCGATGACCTTCTTCAGACCGGACATCATGTAGTTGCGCAGATATTGATCATGCTCCGAATGATACGGGTCGGGCATGAGCATTTTGACATTTTGGCCCAACAACTGTTCGGGAACGTAGCCGAACATGTGGGTGACGGCCGGGTTGATGGACTCGATGATACCCCGCTCATTGATGACGACGATGCCGTCCACGGCCGTATCCACAATCGCCCGCAGCCGGACTTCACTGCGATGCATTGCGGCTTCCGCCTGTTTGAGGTCGGAGACATTGATATGCATGACCACCGCGCCATACCGCCCATGCCCCTGCATGGGAGTCACGATGACGCGGAACCACCGCTTGAGGAACGGGCTGGAGCTTTCGTATTCGTAGGAGAAGGCCCGAATCGTGCCATCCAGAATATGCCGGATGCCTTCTGCCACATGCCTGGCATCGGAATGGGTGCCCGCGCTGTCGCACACGTGAAGGTAATTTAAGCCGACCCCGTGCGCTTCTGCGGTGAATCCATTGGCGGCCCCGAACCGTTCCCAGGCTTCATTGACGGCGAGGATCGTCCCGTCGGCCGCCAGCACGGCAATATTGGCCGGCAAGACATGGAGGATGCTGGGGTCCAGCGCCGGCTCATGCCGATGTTTGAGACGAAGAGGATGGACCGACATGATGGGCTTCCTTTATCCGGTGGTGCCGGTTTTGTCTATGTGATTCACGAGCCAGGTATCCAGGACGGTCTGAAGGTCTTTGGGCCGGACCGGTTTGGCGACATAGTCGTCCATCCCCGCCTCCAGACAACGTTCGCGATCTCCCTGCATGGCATTGGCGGTCATGGCCACGATCGGAGTATGGGCGGATTTGCCTTCCATTTTGCGGATCAGCGCAGTGGCTTCGAACCCATCGACTTCGGGCATTTGGCAATCCATGAAAATCAACGGGTAGCGCATCCGCTCGTGGGCAGCCACGGCTTCCTGGCCGTTACTGGCGACATCGACGCGATAGCCGAGCTTCTCCAGCATCTTGCAAGCCACCTTCTGGTTCACCGGATTGTCCTCCACCAGGAGTAATCGAGTGGTGGCAGCCGTCGAGGCCTGGCCTAACGTATGACGGGTAATCAGCGGCGGTGTGCCGAGAGACGCCTCGCCTGGTGCGGCGTCTATCTTCGCGACATCCAGCACCTGGCAGAAACATTCGAGCAACTGTGTTTGGCGCAACGGCTTGGTCAAATAGGCGTTGATGCCGAGCTGGCGTGCGGTAGTTCCGTCTCCGCGCCGACCGACGGTGGTCAGTATCACCAACCGCATCGTGCTGGTGGCGGCATGGTCTTTCAGCAACCGGGCCGTTTCAAATCCATCTTTGTCAGGCAGGTGTAACTCGATCAAGGCGAGATCGAAAGGCTTCTGCATGGTTGCGGCGGTCTGCGCCAGATTCACCGCTTCGCCGGCATTTCTTGCACCGCTGCACTGCAGGCCCTTGGCGGCCAGATCTTGCTGCAACACCTGCCGGATCCTGTTGTTGGGATCCACGATGAGAATGCGCCGCCCGCTGAGCCGATCCCATGAAAGAGTAGAAGGCAGCGTGGTAAGAGCGGCTTCGGGAAGTTGAACGGAAAACCAGAAGGTGCTCCCTTCCCCGGGCCGGCTCTCGATGCCGATGCGTCCCTGCATTTGCTGGACGAGGCGTTGGCAAATGGCGAGTCCGAGACCGGTTCCTCCGAAACGGCGCGTGGTGGAACTGTCGGCCTGGACGAAGGCCTGGAACAATTTTTTCTGTGCCTCATCCGAAATCCCGATCCCGGTATCGGTGATGGCGAAGCGCAGATGGTTCGGGCCTTCTCCTGTCTCCCGAGTGACGTGAACAAATACCTCACCGGTAGACGTGAATTTGACGGCATTGCTGACGAGGTTCACCAGGATTTGCCGCAGTCGGCCGGGATCGCCCACGACGCCGGAGGGAACCGCAGCATCGACCAGGGCGATCAATTCGAGGCCCTTGCTCTGCGCTTGCTCGGCCATCAACTCAATCGTGTCTTCAACCGCCAGCCGGAGATCAAAGGCGATCTGTTCGAAGTGAAGTTTGCCGGCCTCGATCTTCGAGAAGTCGAGAATATCGTTGACGATGGTCAGCAGGGCGTCGCTTGACCGGCGGACGGTATCGGCGAAATCGTGCTGTTCCTCCGTGAGCGCGGTATCCAGCAGGAGCCCGGTCATCCCGATGATCGCATTCATCGGCGTTCTGATTTCATGACTCATGGTGGCGAGGAAGTCGGCTTTGAGCTTGGCGGCTTCCAGCGCGGCGTCTCGGGCCTGGGCGAGTTCGGCATTTTTCAGCGCGAGTTCGCGTGCCGCCTCGGTCAAGGCGGCTTCCGCTGCCTTGCGTTGGGTGATGTCCTTTCCGGTCGCCAGGAAGCCGGTCACCACGCCCTCGTTGTTCTTGAGGGCCGTCACGGTGACCAGCATGGTGAGGCGCTGCCCATCTTTTCTCCGGTAGGTCCATTCCTGCTCGTCGAACCCGCCCAGTCTCGCCTGCTGAGTCAACGCCTCCAATTCATTGATAGGTGAGGCGTGGAGCTCGCTCATGTTCCGGGTATGTTTGGCGACTTCTTCCGGAAGATGGAGCGCGGTGAGCATCGGCTGCCCGATCATCTCATCGGAGGTATACCCGAGCATGTGTGTGGCGCCGGCATTGAAGGTGGTAATCATCCCCTCGGTGTTGATGGCGATGATGGAGACCCTTGTTGCGCTGGCAAGTATCGCCTCCAGTTGAAAATTGGTCGCAACCAATGCTCGCTCGAGCTGCTTGCGCGCACGAATGTCGGTCAAAATCACCTGGATAGCCGGCTTCCCTTCGAACTTGATGCCGGTGGCGGCCACTTCCACGGCGATGACGGAGCCGTCAAGCGCCACGAAGTGTTCCTCCGTCGAGGGCCAACTCCCGTTGATCAAATGAAGCCGGGCAAAGCGCTCCTGGGTGACGACCCGGGAATCCGGATGGATAAAGTCCATCATCGCTTTGCCCAGTAGCTGCGACTTATCAAACGCGCCGAAGAGTTTCACGCAGGCCTGATTGGCAAACACAATGTTGTCGTTGTAGCTGACGAAGATGGCGTGGGGCGACATCTCCACCAGGGCACGGTGTCGTTGCTCGCTGGCACGCAGTTGTGACTCCAGCTCTTTGGATGTGGTGATGTCCTGCGCGATGCCGGCCACGCGATAGGTTTGTCCGGCCTCGTTCTTGATGACGAAGCTGCGATCTCTGATCCAGCGTTCACGTCCTGTGGCCGTGATGATCCGGTATTCTTCGTCGTAGGGCAGATATGCCTGACAGGCTGTCGCCACAGCCACGCGCTTCTGGTCGTCCGGATGAA
>DAONAB010000220.1:0-5704 GCA_035400805.1 Nitrospira sp.
TGGGTGAACGATGAGCGGCTGCTGGTGAGTGTCCGCTTCGCCGCCACGCGGGACGCGATCGATTCCATCGAAACTCGACTGATGGCCGTGAATCGTGATGGCACAGAGCCGATACCCAACTTATTCAAGCAGAGTGCTTTTCCGTCGATTTTCGGGAAAAAACATTTCCCTCAATTTCAGGATCGGCTGGTGGGCACGATTCCCGGCGATCCCAGACATGTCCTTCTCGCGCTTGATCTTGAACACCCCAATGCTCCGGATGTGTACAAGGTCGATGTGTATTCCGCCGACCGCCAGCTCATTCAGGCGAATCCCAGCTCGCAACCGGACCCGAAGGTGATTCTGCATTGGATTGCCGATAGGGCAGGGACGGTGCGGGCAGGGGTGGGCCAATTCCAGACCGGGGTGCATGCGATCTTCAAGCAGCCGGAATCCAGTCTTTGGCGCGAATTAGCCGACTATGACCTGTCCAAAGAAACGGGCCTCGTGCCGTTGGCTTTCGATGCCGACCCTGCCTGGTTGTATGTGAGAGATCAACATCGGGGCAAGGCGGCGATTTTCAAACTGAACGTGCTGGACCGTTCGATGGATCGTGTGCTTGTGGTGGCCGATCCGAAGTTTGATCTGAACGGTGAATTGGTCTATGCGCCGGGGCGCAAAAAAGTAGTCGGCGTCCGGTATAGCGCAGCGGATGAACGGGTACTGTTCTGGGACTACGACGCGCAACGCTTGCAGGCGCGTATCGATCGAGCGCTTCCCGGTTCAGTCAATGTCATTCACAGTAGTAGTGATGACGGACGATTGCATGTCGTCAAGTCCGGCGGTGCGGCCCATCCGCCACGGTGGTCACTCTTCGACGAGCAGGATGGACGGATGGTGTTGCTCGGCAAGTCGTATCCCGATTTGGAGACGGCCGCGCTGGCTATCCCCACCACGACCTACGTCACGGCGCGGGACGGCAAGGAGCTGCAAGTCTTTCTGACCGTGCCCAAGGATCGGGACCCGCGCCACCTCCCCATGATTGTATTTCCTCACGGAGGGCCGGCCTCGCACTCGCCCGGTGGATTCAACTATTGGACGCAGTGGTTCGTCAGTCGCGGCTGGGCCGTGCTGGAACCGCGATTTCGCGGGACCGAGGGATATGGGGATGAATTTCTCCGAGCCGGTTTTCAACGCTGGGGACTGGAGATGCAGGACGATCTCACCGACGCGGTGCAGTATGCGATCCGCTCCGGCCTTGCCAACGCAAACAGGGTTTGCATCGTAGGCTCCGGCTACGGAGGATATGCCGCTCTGATGGGGGCCGTGAAGACGCCGGATCTCTACCGCTGCGCCGTCAGTCTCGGCGGGGTGACAGATTTGCTCGAACTGGTGTCGGACAGTCGCTGGTATCTGAATCAGAAACCTATGATGGAAATGCGGGTCGGCTCTTGGTGGAACGATCGGGAGCGGCTTCGGGACACCTCCCCCGTCGCTCATGCAAGCGAGATTCGTACTCCGCTGCTGTTGATGCACGGCCTCATGGATCGGTTTGTCCCCGTGTCGCACGGCCGCGCCATGGCCGAGGCACTGCAGTCTTCCGGAAAAACCACCTTTACCTATGTGGAACTGCCTGTGGCCGACCATGTGCTGCATCGAGAAGAAGATCGCCAGCGGGTCTTCTCTGAGTTAGAGGCATTCCTCACCCAACATCTCAACTGATCCGGGGATGAGTCGTGATGGATGTAGCATCCGTGAGCAGCCGTCTGTAGACAGTGCGGAATTGTCCTGCGTAGCATGGATTGTTTAGGGGGTCTGTTCGTTTTTCAGAGGAGATGCCACGATGGTGTTCCATGTCTGGTTTGTGTTGCTGCTCTGGCTGAGCCTGCATCCTGTGCACGCAGAGACTCTCGCCGCACCCGACGTGATGTTGACGCCTGCGCAAGTTGTTGCCGCTGCGCCCTTCACCTTGTCGCCACCCTCTCTTCGATATGATTCAAGCGGCACCTTGCATGTGGCCTGGTTCGAAAAGTCTGATCAACAGGGCAGCGTGAAGATGCGGCAGATCGCGGGAGAATCGCGTCAGCTGGGCAGTGCCGTTCAGGTCAATCCGGCAACACTCGGACCCGGGGCGCTCCATCAGGCTCCGGGGTTGACCACCCAAGGAGACGGAGCGGTTGTGCTGAGCTGGTCCACGCCGAATCGGACCCCCGACGCCATGTTCGCATCGGATCTTCGCGTGGGGGCTTCCGGTGACGGCGGCCGGACGTTTAGCGCTCCAGTGCAGGTCAACGACGACGGGTTGCCGATTTCCCACACCTTCGAAGATCTGTTGCGCGGGCCTGAGAACGATCTCTACGTGATGTGGTTGGACGGGCGCGGCAAGGATCGCAGCGGCGCCGCGGTGCAGTTTGCCTGTTCACGGGACGGCGGGGCGACGTTTGGTCCCAACATGACGGTGGACGGCATGGCCTGCCCCTGCTGCCGGCCCATGCTGGCAGCGGCGCCGGACGGTAGCCTGTGGGCTGCCTGGCGGAAAACGTATGACGGCAATGTGCGCGACATCGTGGTGGCGCAGTCCGTCGATCGTGGGCAAACCTTCGGTCCACCGCATCTTGTGCGGGAAGACCATTGGGTCTTTTCGGCCTGTCCGCATCGCGGTCCATCGGTCGGCTTCGATCGGCACGGGCGGCTCTACGTCGGCTGGTACACGGAAGGGACCGACGAGCAGGCCCGGCTCTACCTCGCGACTTCCGATGACAGGGCCGCGACGTTTACTGAACCCGTTTCGTTGCATACCTCAACCAATTCCTTGCCCGACAATCTGCGTCTGGCGATTCACCCGGACGGTATCGTCGCAGCCGTATGGGAGGAAGTGACCGGCGTCCGGAAACGCGTGGTCCTTCGCGTGTCGGCTGATCGTGGGAAGACCTTCGGGCCGGTCATCCCGTTGAGCGCCGGCACGAAAGCCGAACATCCGACCGTCGCGATCCACCCATCAGGCAGAATCGCTCTGGCTTGGACCGAACATGCGTTCCCCACCAACAAGATCGTGGTGCAAGAGGGCCGCGTAAATCTCCCCAAGCCGTGACCATTCACTGCTCCGCTTCGATTTTCCGGCGAGTCGGCCTGCCGGCTCGCCGCGACGCCTAGGAATAGCCTCTGCCTCTCCTGTCGCTTCTCCACGATTACGTAATTCTGTCACATCCGTAGCATCCGTAAGCGTACGTCGGTAGCGCCTCGAGGGAAGGCTTTGTTACAGTCCGCGCCGTTTCCCTGATTCATGGACGGTGGAACGAGGTGTGAGATGCGGACACGTGCGCTCCTGCTGTGCGGTGGTGTGATGGTGATGTGCATCTGGACCTTCGGCACGGCCGAAGCCGAGGAGGCCACCGGTCCGGAGCGAACGAATCTGCAGGAAGAATATGACAAGGAAATCCGAAGCCGTGCGGAACGCGATGCGCCGCTGGTGCTCATGGATCCGGTGGTGGTGACCGCCACACGCGCGCCGAAACAGCTGACGCAAGTTCCCGGCGCGGTGTCGGTGATTGATCAAAAGCAGATTCTACAAGGGCGGCCCGCCGTCGGTGTCGATGAAACGCTGCGCAACGTGCCGGGCGTGCAGACGGAACGGCGGTTCGGCCCCGACGACGTGCGTATTTCGATTCGCGGCAGTGGCGTTCGCTCCACGTTCGGTGTCCGGAGCGTCCGCATCCTGATCGACGGCATTCCGCTCACCGAAGTCGATGGGCAGACCAGGTTGGAGCCGATCGATCTGGATGCCGTCGCTCGCGTGGAAGTGCTGCGCGGACCGAATTCGACGCTGTACGGCAATGCCTCGGCTGGCGTCATCAACTATGTGTTAGAGGAAGGGAACAAAGACCATCGCTATGTGGAACCACGTTTTGTGTTTGGCTCCTATGATTTCTCGAAATACCGGCTGAAGGCCGCGGGGGCGAACGACACGTTCAGCTGGATGGCCAACTATTCGTTTCTGGATTACGGCGGCTATCGCGATCAGTCCGTGACGAGGAATCAACGATTTCTGGGAAAGTTCAAATATACCGTCAATGAGCATTCGGATCTGTCGCTTGTCATCACCTACGGCCAGATGGACGGCGACATTCCTGGTAGCCTCTTCCGTTCGGAATTCGAGAACAGCCCGCGGCTGCAACAGCAGACGCTGCACGCCGTTCCGCCGGCCACGTTCCCCGCGAATACGCCCTATGCGGCCTTCAAGCCGTTCCGCAAGGACGAGCGGTTTCGCCCGGCCCTTACCTATCGAAACCAGATCAGCGAGCATCAGGAAATCACGGTCACGGGGTTTTTCGCCACGCGCGACTTGCACCATCCGCTGTGCTGTTTCAACAGCAGCTTCATCACGTTGACTCGCATTGAAAACGCGGCCTTCGCGAAATACACCAATACCGTGCCGATCCTGGGCCATGAGAACCGCTTGATCGTCGGCTACGACTGGCAGGATCAAAACTCGGTGAATAAGAACTTCGCGAACGTCCTGGGCTCGCCGGGAGCGCTGCAGTCCTTTACGCAGGAGCGGATCAATCAGGACGGTGTCTATCTTCAGAACGAATTCACACTCACCGACCAGATCGAACTCGTGGGAGGGGTGCGATACAGTCAGGTTCGATTCAAGGTTTCAGATCAGCTGCGAAGCGGCGGCATCGACGCATCCGGTCGCCGGAACTTTGCGCAAACGACCGGGCTGGGAGGCATCCGGTACAGTCCCGTCCCTTGGGCAAATTTTTATCTCACCGTCGGACAGTCGTTCGAAACGCCGACCGGCTCGGAATTCCGCAATCCTCTGACGGCGAGCGGCGCTGGTTTGAATCCGGGCATTCAACCGCAAAAATCCACCAACTACGAAATCGGCGTCAAAGGCACCGTGGGCGAATCGTTCTACTACGATGTGGCCTTGTATCGTCAGCACTTTACCGATGAGCTTCTGCGGTTCAGCACCGGGTTTACCGGCCCGTGCAATATCTTTGCGCCCTGTTTTCGCAATGCGGGCAAGAGCGACCACGACGGATTGGAAGTCGGCCTGGCCTATAAGCCGGTTCGCCCTCTGACGATCCAACTTGCCTATACGTATGCGGATTATCGTTTTCGCGACTACCTTGTCAACGGCGCCCAGCTGGCGGGCAAGACTCTGCCGGGTGTGCCGACGCATCGCCTCGTCATCGACTGGACGTACGAGCAACTGCAGGGAGTGCTGGCCGGCGCTTTTGCCGGGGTGGAATGGCAATACCAGACGGCTTATTTCTTGAGCGATACGAACCTTGAGTCCTCCTCCCCTCTCAACGGGCAGAAAAATCCCAGTTACACGGTGACGAATCTGAAGGGGGGCTACAAGACGATGGTGAACAAACATTGGGGGATCGAAGCCTTTGCCCGGTTGGAAAACGTGTTTGACGAGAATTATGCCTTCGCTACGTTGAATCCGGCCAATGCACCGGCGTTCGGGCCGTTCATCGGCCGCAACGTCTTCGGCGGCCTGTCGGTCAGGTATGTATTTGACTAGGAGCGTGATCCCCGCCCCATGGGGCCACATCTGGTATCTCAACGAAGATGTAGGGATCGAAAGGCATCAGGTCGGCGTTGCGCTGCTGATCGCCCTCTATCTGCTCAGTCTTGTCTCCTGGGCCACCTGCAGTGGATCGTTTCTTCCCTCGGCACACGGAACCCATCACCACTCCGGCAGCGCAGG
>DAONAB010000221.1:0-5680 GCA_035400805.1 Nitrospira sp.
CGGGATGCGTCAGGCATCCGAGCGAGAATTCTCGGCAGACCTTGTGCGTGCTGAGACAGGATACTCAGGTGGATTCACCGGCAGGCAATGCGCGCAATGGGTGACTAGAATGCCGTAGCGGTGGCGAGGCAGGCATCGACATATTCATTTTCGCCACGATGGCAGGCCTGCACACGCTTATTTTTATCGTCGAACAGAGGCACCACCATTTCACCCACGGTGGCATAGCAGTCTCGTTTGAACGGGCCATCCAGGCTGCGGCACAACGCCAGGCCTGGCTCGGGGTTGGCATCGGTCAGGATGAAGTCTTTCACCGCGCCGATGAAGCATTGCCTGATCTGATCGCCCTGGCCCAGCCGGCACAGGGCATTCACCTGCTGGGCATCACGCAGCGTATAGCCGCTGATATCACGCCCCAAACTGCGGTAACAGGTCGTCTGATGCTCCCCCTCTACCCGGGCGCATTGCGTGAATGCCTGCGCGAAGTCGTAATTCAGGAAGGTCAGCACCGCAGAGGTTTGCATCAGGTAACAGGCGCGCAGGTATTTTTCCGTCAGGACAGAGCAAGGGTACAACAAATCTTGCGGATTCAAAAAGCTGGTCGCCTCGTGATGATGATGGCCGACCGGTTGCGCACGGCGGGCTTGCTGAAACGTCACGATGTTCTCCATGAACACGCCGCCATAGCAGGATTCGCGGTCCCAGCTTCCCGGCAAGGCGTCACAGAACGCGAGACTCTTCAGCACGTCGTAGCGGAACTGAATGGTCAGGCCATGGCCCAACCCATGCAGACAGTTGTACCGCTGAAATGAATAGGCCGACACCGTTTCGCTGACGGGGCAGAGGGGCAAGATATGCTCCGGTTCCACGGCGGGCAGACTGCTCAAAAAGGCCTGCAGGACGCCATGGTAACACCCGGACCAGAACACATCCCGGCAATGCGACATGGCAAGCGGGGCCGTCCCGTACCGCGCAAACGATTGCTGGCCGATATGGTGGACGAGCGGATGCGCCTCGCGTAGCGCTTCAGGATCCTGCGTCGTGATCTGCTCAAGAGCCGTCAGCGCCCCCTCGGTGCCTTCGCCCTGCAACACCGTTTCCAAATGCTGCTGGTAGCATTCCATCTTGGTCTCAAATGGCTGTGTGCGACAGGATTCAGGCAAAGCCGGCTGTTCCGCCTGGGCCCAATCCATCCCGCCCATGCCGAGCAGCACCACGAGCATCAGAAGCATTCGTTGACGGCGCATCATCCAATCCCCCTCACTGAATGACCACAGGGCAGGAGCCCTGCCATAAAAAATTGATTCTAAAATAGTCACCCCCATCGATCCAGAGAAAATCAACACGGCACAGGCTGCCCATCAATTCCCCTTCTCCCTCCCGCCGTTCTGTGATAGAACCATTCGCGCTTCATCATCGGCAACTCGACGGAATCACTCAGTATGTCCACCACGCCAGAACCTCCGACACGGTCAGACTTCATTCGTGAACTGGTTGCGGCCGATCGTGCCGCAGGCAAACATGGCGGCCGGGTGGTCACTCGTTTTCCGCCGGAACCCAACGGCTATCTCCATATCGGGCATGCCAAGTCGATCTGCCTCAACTTCGGCATTGCCAGCGAGCAACCGGGCGGGATCTGTCATCTCCGCATGGATGATACGAACCCGACGACGGAAGATCCTGAATACGTACAGGCGATTCAAGAAGATGTCCGCTGGCTTGGATTCGACTGGCGCGACAACATGTTCTTCGCCTCCGACTATTTCGAGCGGCTCTATGACTTTGCCGTCGTCCTCATCAAGAAAGGCCTCGCCTATGTCGATAGCCTGACGGCTGACGAGATGCGCCGGTATCGGGGAACGCTCACGGAACCGGGGCAGCCCAGCCCGCATCGTACCCGCAGCATCGACGAGAACCTGGATCTGTTCAAGCGGATGCGGGCGGGGGAATTTCCCGATGGCGCCCATGTGCTCCGTGCCAAGATCGACATGGCCTCGCCCAACATCAATCTCCGCGATCCGGTGCTGTACCGCATCCGGCATGTGGCTCATTATCGCACCGGCACGTCATGGTGCATGTACCCGGCGTACGATTTTGCCCATCCGTTGTCCGATGCGATCGAAGGCATCACCCATTCGATCTGCACCTTGGAATTCGAAGACCATCGGCCGCTCTACGACTGGGTCGTGGCACAATGCGACACGCCTCATCGGCCGCAGCAAATTGAATTTGCCCGGCTGAATGTGACCTTCACGGTCATGAGCAAGCGTAAACTGCTTGATCTCGTCGAACGCAAGTTGGTCAACGGCTGGGACGATCCGCGACTGCCGACGCTCAAGGGGCTGCGCCGCCGCGGCTTCACGCCCGAAGCGCTGCGCGCGTTTTGCGACGCCATCGGCGTGGCGAAACGGGATGCCATCGTCGAAATGCAGCTGCTTGAACACTTTGTCCGTGAAGATTTGAACAAGCGCGCCCCCCGGGTCATGGCCGTGCTGCGCCCCTTGCGCCTCGTGATCGAAAACTATCCCGAGGGACAGGTTGAGCAGCTCGATGCCATCAACAATCCGGAAGATGCGTCCGCCGGAACCAGGCAACTGCCCTTTTCCCGCGTGCTGTATATCGACCAGGAAGACTTCAAAGAAGATCCGCCTAAGCAGTTTTTCCGCCTCGCCCCGGGCCGCGAGGTGCGCTTGCGGTATGCCTACATCATCACGTGCGTCGGCGTCGTGAAGGACCCGACGACGGGTGAGGTGACGGAACTCCGCTGCACCTATGACCCGGAAACCAAAAGCGGCGGAACTCAGGCGCAGAGAAAAGTGAAGGCCACGATCCATTGGGTCTCGGCGGCCCATGCCGTCGACGCCGAAATACGGCTGTATGAGAGTCTCATGCTGACGGACCCCGGCAAGATCCCAGCCGATCAGGATTGGACGCAACACCTGAATCCCCGTTCGCTGGAACGGTTGCCGTCGTGCAAAGTCGAGCCCAGCCTGGCCTCGATCGCTCCCGGCACCAGCGTCCAATTTGAACGCGTGGGCTACTTCTGTGCCGACCCTGATTCTGCGCCAAACAAGCTCGTCTTCAACCGCACTGTCACGCTCAAAGACGCCTGGGCTAAGATCGAGAAGTCCCACGCCCCGCGTTGACCGGCCCGTTCGGCCTTCGATCCATCCAGAGTCCCACGCAAAGTACTGGAGCGCCAGCCTTCTGCTGCCTTGAACCATCTCCCGTTGATACACGAGAATCACGCCTCACGCAGGTGATGAATTTCTTTCCAACAATGGAGTGACGGCAATGGTGACAGGACCAAGCAGCGACGATCAGCAGGAGGACCGTGGTTCATTCCGGGAGCACCTGTTACGATTGGAAACCGCGATTCCCGGCGCCGCGCCCAGCGTGCAACCCCTCCTCCTGAACATTCATCGCTCTGCCCGTCGGCTCCACGATCAACTGCAGGGCATCGATGTGACGCCTCTCCTGCCCCGCACCCTCGTGAGCCATGTTCGCTGCTTCGATTGCGGGACCGCCAAGATGGAGTCGTTTCATACGTCGACGCAGGGCGGCTACCATCTGTGCCCCACCTGCTTTCAGCACCGGCTCCGGTCGGGACGTGCCAAGACCGCTCACTAACGTCACCCTCGCCTCCTGTGATTCGATAGATTTACCGACCCAGACACCCCGGCGGCCCGCTCTCTACCTGCGGCTAGCCCTGGGCCATCCCCGCACCGTATACTGCAGGCTTTCACTGGCGCGAGAGAGGTACTCAGGGTATGGCCCCGAACATTCTGTTGAGTTGCGAATCGATCAGTAAGAGTTATGGGGTGCGAGCCCTGTTTAGCAATCTCACTCTGGCCTTGTGCGAAGGTGACCATGTCGGCCTGATCGGCCCAAACGGGTCCGGCAAATCCACCCTGCTGAAAATCCTGGCCGGTCTCGAATCGCCCGACCAAGGAACACGCACAGTACGTGGACATACCCGCGTGGGATATGTCCCACAAGAGCCGAGCTTTCCTGCCGGCTCGAGCATAGAACATGTCCTCCAGCAAACCCTCACGGATGCCGGTCGCGATCCTCACGAAGAAGGCGGTCTCATCGCCCGGGCCCTCAGCATAGGGACCTTTCCTGATCCAGAGCACTGCGTCGACACCCTTTCGGGAGGCTGGTGCAAGCGACTGGCTATCACGCAAGCCTTGCTGCTCGAGCCGGACGTGCTGCTCATGGACGAACCGACCAACCATTTGGATGTCGAGGGCATTCTTTGGCTGGAGCGACTACTCAAGAACCGCGCTAAGGCCTTTCTCGTCATCAGTCACGACCGTCGCTTTTTAGAGTCGATCGCGACGCGCATGGTGGAACTCAATCGTTGTTATCCCGAGGGCCGCTTTGAAGCCAAAGGCCGATACAGCGACTTTTTGGAACAACGCGATGCCGCACTCCAAGTGCAGGCGGACTATCAATCGTCGCTAGCCAATCGTGTGCGGCGCGAAGTGGAATGGCTGCGCAGAGGGCCGAAAGCCCGCACCACTAAAGCCAAGGGTCGCATTCAGTCAGCGGGCAAACTCATCGAGGAATTGGACCAGGTCGAATCCCGCGCCGCCCAGTCGTCGATCGGCATCGACTTTTCCGCCTCCGGGCGAAAGTCGAAACAACTGCTGGTCGCGAAAGACGTCACGAAGCGCTTCAACGAGAAACCCGTCGTCACGAATTTGGATTTACTCCTCGGGCCTGGTCAGCGCCTGGGCCTGCTGGGCCCGAACGGCAGCGGGAAGACCACCCTGCTTCGACTGCTGGCCGGCACGCTGGAACCGGATGCAGGCACGATTGTGCGCGCCGAGGGGCTGCGCATCGTCTCCTTCGAACAACATCGTGAATCGCTGGATCAAGCGGCTCCCCTGCGACGCGCGCTGGCCCCTTCAGGCGATGCGGTCGTCTACCAAGGCCGGTCAGTCCATCTCGCCTCCTGGGCGAAGCGGTTCCTCTTTCGCCCCGAACAGCTGGATCTTCCCGTGTCACGACTGTCGGGCGGGGAACAGGCGCGACTGCTGATCGCCCAACTGATGTTGCAACCAGCGGATCTGCTGATTCTCGACGAACCGACCAACGATTTGGATATTCCGACGCTCGATGTGCTGGAAGACAGTCTGCTCGAATTCCCTGGCGCGCTCGTGCTCGTCACCCATGACCGATGGTTGCTGGATCGTGTCTCTACGATTCTGCTGGCTCTGGACGGCACCGGTCGCCTCGAATGGTTCGCCGATTATGCCCAGTGGGAAAGCGCACAAGAACGGGCCGCCGGTGGGCAGTCTGACTCGACCAATGACCAAGCCGATTCTGCCGGTCCCGATGGTGGCGCCGCGGCGAGTCCGGCACGCAAAGCCAAGAAGCTCAGCTATCGCGAACAGAAAGAATGGGGCATGATCGAGGAGAGCATCCTCAAAGCCGAGGAACAGGTTGCTGCCTGTCAGGCCGCGATGCACGATCCTGCCGTGGTGTCGGATGCAGCGGCACTGCAGGACCGCAGTCAAGCCTTGGTAGACGCGCAGGCTGAAGTGGAGCGGCTCTACGCCCGCTGGGCGGAGTTAGATGAGAAACGCGCACAGACCGTGCAGAGTTCGTGATGGGAGAAAATTGGCTGGGGGACTAGGAATCGAACCTAGGTAGCCAGCTCCAAAGGCTGGCG
>DAONAB010000222.1:0-5664 GCA_035400805.1 Nitrospira sp.
GAAGGTCCCTTTCGGAAGGTGGCGACTGGTCCTCTCTGTTGAAAGAGATGCCTGAATCCATGTCCTTCGAGAGGATAATGGTGGAGCATATCATCTCTTCTCCAGGAGATTGGGCGGGCGCGATAGACAAGCTGCCGAAGAACCTCCAGATGATGTTCGTACACGCCTACCAGTCATATCTTTTCAACCGGATGCTGAGCGAGCGCATGAGGCGGGGGCTCCCGCTGACGAAACCTATCTTGGGAGATGTCGTTATTCCTCTGGACTCGAACAGGAATCCTCAGCACGAGAACCCCGTCACGACCACTCCCGGCAACATAGACCTTGTTGCCAGGCAGGTCAGATCCGGCAGGGCGTTTGTGACAATATCCCTCTTCGGTTCCGAAAGTAAGATCCCCGAGGGGGAGATGGGAGATATCGAAAGATCCGTCATCGAGGAGGAAGGCATCTCCGAGAAGGACTTCATCGTTCCCGGCCTGCCGCATTTCGTGGGCACGTTCGGGGCGATTATTCGCATGCGCGCGCCCCTGACGGATCGTCGGGCGTTGTTCGATATCGGCGTCGCCGGTCCGATTGCCGGGTTTGTTGTGGCGGTGATCGCCCTGGTGATCGGGCTTCGGCTGTCGACGGTCGTGCCGATTCAAGGCAACTACGGCATGCATCTCGGCGAACCCTTGTTACTTCAATTTGCATCCTGGGTGGTGATCGGCCCCTTGGGACCGACCGCGGATGTGATCCTGCATCCGGTCGGATTTGCCGCCTGGTTCGGCCTCTTCATTACCTCGCTCAATTTGTTGCCGATCGGCCAACTCGATGGCGGGCACGTCGCCTACGCGTTATTGGGAGAGCGGCAGCGCAGTGTCGCGGTCGCCCTGGTTCCCATCCTCATGGTGTTCGGGTGGCTAGGCTGGAAAGGGTGGTTTTTGTGGGTGGGGCTGGCCGGTTTGATGGGCTTGGCTCACCCGCCGGTGCGTAATCCCGGTCGCGCATTGGGAGCCACCCGTGTGCTGATCGGATGGATCGCCCTGCTCATTTTTGCCGTGACCTTCTCCTGGGAACCGTTCGTTTTGCGCTGAGTGATGCACTGTCCAAAATGTGGATGGGAACAGGACGACGGGAAAGCAGACTGTGCCCGTTGCGGCATCATCTTCGCCAAGATGCAGCGGGCGCCACGTCCGGCTGTGACGCCGAGTCAGCCGATTTACGAATCACCTGGATCGGATTTCATGAAGGATTGGCTCCTCGTCACGGAGGAGGTGGTCAATCCATTCTATTTCGCCGGACGCGTGCTCGTATTCCTGTTACTGGTGTGGTGGGGCTGGCGATTCATCACGACCCCGCTTGAGACCAATTATACGGGCGAGTCCTTCCTGCACCTGATCAATCTGCCGTTTCATGAAGCCGGGCACCTGATCTTCATGCCCTTCGGGCGATTCATGACGATCCTCGGCGGCAGTCTCGGACAGATCCTCATGCCGGTGATCTGTCTCGGCACCTTTCTCATCAAGACGCGTGATCCGTTCGGTGGCTCGGTGGCCCTTTGGTGGACGGCGGAAAACTTCATGGACGTCGCGCCCTATATCAACGATGCCCGTGCGATGGATCTGATTCTGCTCGGCGGGTTTACCGGCAAAGAGGTGGATGCGCACGACTGGAACAATTTCCTCACGATGTTAGGGTGGCTGCAGTATGACCATCGTTTGGCAACAGTGGCCTATGGCATTGGTACAGTCCTGATGTTGGTGTCGTTGGTGTGGGGCGCGGTGCTGCTTCGGCGGCAGTATCGTCGGTTGGACTGGTAGCCGCATCCGATTCTCTGTCCCGTTCTTGAAAAGCTTTGAGACATCGGGCACACTGCCGGGCATGTCTATGGTGTGGATGCTTTGCCGAATTTCTGCCTGTTGGTTTTTTCTGGGGGCCGGCTTCTCGTTGAGTCCACTCCATGCTGAAGAACGTGCCTCACGATTTACGTTGGTGCTGAACGGGGAAGCGGTGAACGATTCGGCGAGCGGGTTGGTCTGGGAGCGCGAGCCGGATTACATTTTTGATGTGTGGGACCGTTCCATTGCGCGCTGTGCGACGAAAACCGTCGGTGGGACGCAGGGCTGGCGCGCGCCGAGCATCGACGAAATCAAGACCTTAGTCGATCTGGATCAGCAGGATCCCTCGCTGCCGGCGGGCCATCCGTTTCGCAACATCAAGTCCGGCATCTACTGGACGTCCACGCCCCATCCCAAAGACGAGATCGTCGCCTGGCAGCAAAGTTTCTTTTCCGGTCAGGCGGTGACTGATCAGAAATCCGGCACCAGGCGATTGTGGTGTGTGTTGGGACAGGGCGGCAGATAACGTCTCGCGCACTCGTAGTCAGTCTCTCCTGCGCTCTGCTTCGACACATTTTCCTACAGCTCAATGGCGAGTCAGCCGTGCTGCGCGGTTCCTGTGCGGCGGACACGTTGCGCAGCAACCAAGAAGGTGATACATCAAGAGGTGATACCGCGCTCGTTCCACTTGTACTTTGACAACTGCAAGAGCTGACGTGTCTCTTGATTATTCGGTGAGCATCGCGATGCTGCGTGTGAGCAGACGGTAGTGTCGTCATGACCACCCTCCTGACCGTTCTTCTCGCCTGTTACCTTCTCGGAGGACTGCTCCCTCTCTGTACATCGCGCCCGTCTCTTCAGAGTAGTCTGGCCCATAGTAGTGCCGTAGCAGGCAGCACGGCCGGAATTGCGCTGGGGCTTGGCGGACTCTTCGCGGCCCAACCACTGACAGTCTCCATTCCCTCAAACATTCCCTATCTCACGTTTGCGCTGCGCCTCGATCCGCTGGCGGCGTTCTTCGTCCTGACCATTTCACTGGTCGGGCTGGCCGCCTCGATCTATGCGTATGGTTATGTGCGCGAGTTCACTGGTCACGTATCGGTCGGCCTGCTTGGTTCCCTCCTCAACGGGTTTTTGCTCTCCATGACCCTGGTGGTCATCGCCGACAACGGATTCTTCTTCCTGATCGTCTGGGAAGTGATGTCCCTGATCTCGTACGTCCTGGTGGTGACGGAGCATGAACGGCCCGGCGTCCGTGAAGCCGGATTGTTCTATCTCATCATGACCCATGCGGGGACGGCCTTCATCATTCTGACATTTCTGCTCTTTGCTCAAGAAACCGGATCCTTCTCTTTTGAAGCGTTTCGGCATCCAGACCAGCGGTTGCCGGAAGGCTTGCGATCGATCGCCTTTTTCACGGCGTTGATCGGATTCGGCGCGAAGGCCGGCCTTGTGCCGCTGCATGTGTGGCTGCCCTACGCGCATCCGGCGGCGCCGTCCCACATCTCAGCCTTGATGTCGGGCGTGATGATCAAGACCGCGATCTATGGATTGATCCGGGTGTACTTTGATTTTTTTGAGGGACAGTTTCTCTGGTGGTGGGGCTTTACGGTGTTGAGCGTCGGGGCATTCTCCGCCCTTCTGGGCGTCATGTACGCGCTCATGGAACACGACTTGAAGAGCCTGCTCGCATTTTCGAGTGTGGAAAACGTCGGGATTATTCTGTTGGGGATCGGCGCAGGGATGATATTTCACACCTATGGCCTGGACGAACTGGCCGCGCTGGGATTGCTGGCCGGACTCTACCACACCATCAATCACGCGGCATTCAAAGCGCTGCTCTTCCTCGGAGCCGGGTCGCTGCTGTTCGCGACGCACACGAGAAACATCGAGCAGTATGGGGGCCTGCTCCGGCGCATGCCATGGACCGGGCTCTGTTTCCTGATCGGGGCCGTGTCGATTGCGGCGCTTCCGCCCACCAGTGGCTTCGTCAGCGAATGGCTGATCTTCCAGAGCCTGTTTCTCAGCGTGCAATTGCCGACGTTATTTCTGAAGCTCATGTTGCCGATTGTCGCCGCGATTCTCGCGCTGACCGGCGCGCTGGCGGTGGCCTGTTTTGCAAAAGCCTTCGGCCTCTCGTTTCTGGCGCAGCCGCGCAGCCCTCAGGCCCGGCATGCAGTCGAAGTGCCGGTCTCGATGCGAATCGGGATGGGCTTCCTGGCGGCGAGCTGCGCGTTGTTGGGCTTGGCGCCCATGCTGGTCGTTCCCCTGTTGGATCGGGTGACCGCTCCGTTCACGGGAGTGACGATCAGCGACAAAGTGTTGGCGCTCGACGGCTGGGTTGTGGCTCCGGTGACGGTGGAGTTCTCCAGTATTTCGATGCCGGTTCTGGCGGCGTTGCTGGTCGGTGCGGGAGGGCTGGGACTGGCGATTGCCCGACTGCTCGGGAAGGGGGCGCCGGCGCGTTACTCCAGAACATGGGGATGTGGCCTTCCGCTCACGTCGCGGATGGAATATACCGCTACCGCCTTCGTGCAGCCGATCAAGCAGGTGTTCGAGACGATCTATCAGCCGACGGTGAAGCTGGAGCGAGAATTTCTGGAGCAGTCGAAGTATTTCATCCGGCATCAGCGATTCCACAGTCACATTGAACCGCTGTTTGAAAAATATGTGTACCAGCCGGTCGTCACCGGGCTGCTGGCCGCGGCGGAGCGTCTGCGCGTCATTCAGGCCGGCAGCCTCCATCTCTATCTGACCTATATTTTCCTGACGCTGGTGCTGTTGTTGCTCTGGGCGGGGTAGGCCCTGAGAGGACAGGAAGTTCACGGAGTCGGCCCGCGGCGAGCAGAGGATAAGGAACGACGTGCAGGTGATGCTTCAGATCGGATTAGTCTTCATGCAGCTCATCCTGCTGCTCGCCCTTTCTCCGTTCATCGTCGGAGTGATTCGGAAGGTCAAGGCGCGACTTCAATGCCGCCGTGGTGCGAGTCTGGTGCAGCCCTATGCCGATTTGGCCAAGCTGTTCGGCAAACAACCGGTGATTTCCTCCACCACCTCGTGGATTTTTACCGCTGCTCCCTACATTGTGTTTGCGTCGACGGTGGCGGCCGGGCTGTTGATGCCGGTGTTCATCTCTCACACGCCGCTCAACTTTGCCGGCAACATCATCGCGCTGGTGTATCTGCTGGCCTTGGGAACGTTTTTTCTGATTTTGGCCGGACTGGACGCCGGATCGGCGTTTGGCGGAATGGGGAGTAGTCGAGAGGCTATTGTGGCGACGCTGGCCGAACCGGCGATGATTTTGTCGATTCTGGCCATTGCCTTGACGGCCGGGTCGACCAACCTGAGCACGATCGTGCACCAGTCAGCGTTGCTGGAAGGCATGGTGTTGGCGCCGCCCGCCCACCTCATGGCGCTGGCCGCCATGTTTATCGTGACATTGGCGGAGACCGGGCGTGTGCCGGTGGACAATCCCGCGACGCATCTGGAGCTGACGATGATCCATGAAGCCATGTTGCTCGAATACTCCGGCCGGTACCTGGCGTTGATGGAATGGGCGGCGGGCATCAAACTGTTGGTGTTTCTGACCTTGCTCGTCAACGTGTTCGCGCCTTGGGGCATCGCGACGAGTGCGACGCCATCGGCCTTGGCGACTGGCGTGGCCGTCTATGTGATGAAGGTGGCCGGCTTGGCGGTCATTATCGGGGTGATTGAATCGATGTTCGCCAAGTTGCGGTTGTTTCGCGTGCCGGAACTGCTGGGATCCGCCTTTATCCTGGCGTTGCTGGCGTTGGTCTTCTTCTACACGTTGCGAGGGTAAAGGTGATGTCGGAATCAACCCAGC
>DAONAB010000223.1:0-3303 GCA_035400805.1 Nitrospira sp.
GTCGATTCCGATAACTTTGCCCATGGGTTGGCTCCTTCGCAAAAAATATCAATACATGAACGGTCGTGTCAGTTGTGCTTGCGAAACCTGTTCTTCACACCGATGATTCGGCCCTAGTTTGCGGCTCCGGTCGACACGGTCACCATGGCGGCGCGGAGGATGCGGTCTTGGAGGAGATATCCCTTTTGATACTCTTCCACGACATGGTTTTCAGGGATCGTGTCTGACGGAACCTGGGCGACTGCCTGTTGCGTGGCTGGGTCAAAGGCCAGGCCGACGCTCTCCACTGCTTTGACACCGAACTTCGTCAGCGCGCCAACGAGTTGCTTCAGCGTCAATTCCACACCCTCTGTCAACGCATCGACGGAGCCGCTTCCCTTCGACGACTTAATGGCGCGCTCAAGATTGTCCACCACGGGTAGAAGTTCCTTGAGGATCTGTTCGTTCCCGAACTTGATTTGCTCACGTTGATCGCGTTGAGCCAGCCTCTTGTAGTTGTCGAACTCTGCGGCGAGCCGCAAATACTTTTCGTTGAGGGCTTTGCATTCGTCGGACTTGGCATCCAGCACCTGCTGGAGTTCATTGACACCCTCCATCGTGCCGGAAGATGCCTCGCTGGAACCGTCTAAGTTGTCGATACTGTGAATATTCTTGTCGTCTTGAGACATTGATTACACCTTTGCTGGGGAGTGAGATAGCCACCGGAGAACGGAAGTCAACGGGGAATAGAAAGAAATCATCGTTTTTTCAGCTCTCTAAGGGTTTGAGGCGAGGGGTAACGTCAGTCTGCGGTGAGCCAGGCCTAGGTCAGGCGGTTTCGATGGTACAGGAGTTCCAAGCCTTCAAGCGTCAGGAAGGGGCGGACTTCTTGGATCGTTTCGGTCTCCTGGGCGATGACCGTCGCGAGCCCTCCGGTGGCGATGACGGTCGATGTCCGTCCGAGTTCTCGCTCCATGCGTCGGACGATACCGTCCACCAGCCCAACATAGCCGAACAGCAGACCGCTTTGAATGCCGCCGATCGTATCGGTGCCGATGACAGTTTTGGGCCGGATGATTTCCACCTTCGGCAACTTGGCGGTACGGGAAAACAGAGCGTCGGCTGAAATTCCGAGACCCGGTGCGATGACACCGCCGAGATACTCGGCGGATTTGGTCACGGCGCAGAAGGTGGTGGCGGTGCCGAAGTCGACGATAATGAGATCGGACCGGTACCGCGCATAAGCCGCGGCGGCGTTGACGATGCGGTCGCTGCCGATTTCCTTCGGGTTGGCATACCGCAAGGTGAGCCCGGAATCGGTATCGGGTCCGACGATCACCGGTGTTCGGTGAAAGTAGGTTTGCACCAGGGAGTCGAAGGTGCCGGTCAGCGCGGGCACGACGCTCGAGAGAATGCAGCCCGTAATCTGCTCCGGGGTGAAGCCGGCGTTGTTGAGCAGATTGAGCAACAGAATGCCGTATTCATTGTCGGTTCGCCGTGATTCGGTGGCGAGGCGCCAATGCCCGCGCAGGGTGGAATCTTCGAACAGGCCCCACACCACGTTGGTATTTCCGATGTCGATGGTCAGCAGCATCGTGTCTCCACTCTACCCCAACAGGTTGTCCGATTTCACCCCCGCACGTGGATGACTTCCGCGCTTCGAACTTCCAGCAGCCGGTGAGGCAGAGTGGGGGAGGGATCGGAGGTCACACGCAAACAGAGGCATCCATCCGGGCCGATCGACTCGGCGATCCCCTGGACGATCCCGTTTTCTTCCAGAGCCACACGGACGGTCTTGCCGAGTGTGGAGCAGCGTCGTGTGAATTCATCGATCATGCCGGACGGTCCGTCGTGGAACAAACGATCCATGCGTTGTTCGAGTCGGAGCAAGAGATCTGCGAGGATCATGGCGCGATCGAGCCGATGGCCTGCCTCGGCAGCCATGGTGGTTGCGCCGGCTCTGAGCTCCTCCGGGAAACTGTCGGGTGCAGCGTTGATGTTCAATCCGATGCCGATGACTATCGCCAGGGTTCGGTCAGCGGTGGTGGTTTGTTCGCAGAGGATGCCGCCGATTTTCTTGTCGCCGATCAACAGATCGTTCGGCCACTTCATCGAGACTGCCAGTCCCGTGCAGCCGGAGAGGCAATCGGACACCGCCAGAGCGGAAAACAACGGAATCCAGGAGAGCCAGGGCCCTATGCGTGTGGAGCCGGGTTCGGGCACCACAATCACGGACATGTAGATGTTGCCCTGGGCCGGAGAGTGCCAGGCGCGTCCGCGGCGTCCCCGACCGGCTGTTTGGCAGTCTGCGAGGATCACCGTTCCGTGCGCAGCCGCTGGTCCGGTCGGTTGTTGGAGGTATGCCAACGCGTCTGCATTGGTTGAAGCCGTGGAAGGAATGTACCGCAGCGTCTGTCCGAAGGTGTGGGTGTGCAGGCCGGCTTGAAGGCGATCAATGTCCAGCCGATCGGCTGGATGCGGATCGTTAGCTGGTCCGCCCACGGCTCCCTCGATAGCCGGTGAGGTCCATGCTGAGGTCGGCTGCGGGTGCGGAGTGAGTCAGGGCACCGACGGAAATGAAGTCCACACCCGTTTGGGCCATGTCGGCGACGGTCTGCAGGGTGATGCCGCCCGAGACTTCTACCAAGGCGCGCTTTTTGATGAGGGCCACCGCCTTTTGCACGAGGGCCGGAGACATATTGTCGAGCAGGATGATGTCGGCGTAACCAGCCAACGCTTCCTTCACTTCTTGCAAACTCTTGGCTTCTACCTCGATGCGAAGGCCATGCGGCGCTCCGGCGCGTGCTAACCGGCAGGCTCCGGCCACATCGACGCCGGTTGAGCGCAAGACTGCGAGATGATTGTCCTTGATCAGGACGCCGTCGCCCAGTGAAAAGCGATGGTTTCTCCCGCCTCCCAGGTGAACCGCCCATTTTTCGAGTGCCCGCAAGCCCGGTGTGGTCTTGCGTGTATCGAGAATGGCGGTCTCCGTATGTCGGATTGCGGCGCAAAATTTCGCGGTGAGCGTGGCGATGCCGGACAGCTGCTGAAGGAAATTGACAGCGACGCGCTCCGCCATCAACAACGACCGCACATCGCCTCTGACGACGATGACCTCTGTGCCTGGCTTGACGGTGGCTCCGTCGTTGATGCTCTTGACGATGCGCAACGAGGGGTCCACAGCGAGGAAGACTTCACGCGCGACGGCCACGCCGGCTACCGTCATGGGTTGATGGGCGAGGATGGCGGCCCTGGCCTGAATGGAACGGGGAAACAGCGCACTCGTGGTGACGTCGCCGTGGTCCAGGTCTTCGTCGAGGGCCA
>DAONAB010000223.1:3403-5655 GCA_035400805.1 Nitrospira sp.
GGCAGGGTTTGCCAGATCTCTTCCGAAATAAACGGCATGAAGGGATGCAGCAGCCGCATCATGGTTTCGAACGTCTCGGCGAGGGTCTGTCGCGTCGATTTGGCCTGTTCCGATGCCTGATCCTTGAGCGCGGGCTTGATCATCTCAATGTATTTGTCGCAGTACTCATGCCAGATAAATTGGTAAATCGCGCTCGACGCGCGGTCGAAGCGATATTGTTCCAACTCCTGAGTGACGGTGCCGATGGTGGCAGTCAGGCGACTTAGAATCCAACGGTCGGGGAATGACCGCTGCGCAGCCGGCACTTCGGCCCGTTCGCCGTCCAAGTGCATGAGCAGAAACCGGGCGGCGTTCCAGATTTTGTTCGTAAAGTTCCGGTAACCTTCAATTCGCTCTTCCGCCAGCTTGACGTCACGGCCCGGTGAAGCCATTGCGGCCATGGTGAAACGCAGGGCGTCGGTCCCGAACTGCTCCATCACATGCAAGGGATCGATCACATTGCCCTTCGACTTACTCATCTTCTGGCCCTCGGCATCGCGAACCAGGGCGTGGATATAGACGTCGCGGAAGGGGACGTCGCCCATGAACTTCAGGCCCATCATGATCATGCGCGCGACCCAGAAAAACAGAATGTCGAGCCCGGTGACCAGGGTCGAGGTGGGGTAGAAGGTCTTCAAATCCGGCGTCTGCTTCGGCCAGCCCAGGGTAGAAAATGGCCAGAGGGCGGAAGAGAACCAGGTGTCGAGCACGTCGGGGTCCTGCACCAACGCATCTGAGTGGCCCTTGGGACAGGTTGCCGGTGTGGTCTTCGCCACGATGACGGCTGCGTCGGAAGGAATGAGCGGCGCCCCGTCTGACGAGCGGCGCAGAAACGGGCTTCCGTAACAGGTTTCACAGTACCAGGCAGGAATCTGATGACCCCACCAGATTTGCCGGGAGACGCACCAGTCCTTAATGTCTCGCATCCAGCCGAGATAGTTGTTCTTCCAGGCCTCGGGAATGATCCTGACCCGACCATCTTCGACCGCTTGAATCGCCGGTTCCGCGAGCGGCTTGATTTTGACGAACCATTGGTCCGACAACAGAGGTTCGACAACAGTCTTGCAGCGGTAGCATTTGCCGAGCGCCATCTTATGGGGCTCGGATTTTTCAAGCAGGCCTTGATCCGTCAGCAGTTGTTCGATCTTCGGTCTGGCCTTGGCGACAGGAAGGCCTTCGACGATGTGCGCCACCTCGGACTCTACCAGTGCGCCTTCCAGCCGAAGGTTGGCGTGGATGTCCAAAATCTTGATGCGCCGGAGCCCATGCCGCTCTCCCGCCTCAAAGTCATTAAAGTCATGAGCGGGGGTAATCTTGACGGCGCCGGTGCCGAATTCGCGATCGACCAGAATCGAGTCTCCTACGATTGGAATCGCCCGGGTCGTGAGGGGGAGCCGGACCTGTTTGCCGATGAGGTGACGGTACCGTTCGTCTTCCGGGTGCACCGCCACGGCGGTATCGCCGAGCAGGGTTTCGGGACGCGTGGTCGCCACCAGCAGCACCTGCGCGGGATCGTCGGCCAGGGCATAACGAATGGTGTACAGTTTTCCGGTAATCTCTTCATGTTCGACTTCGATGTCGGACAAGGCCGTCAGGCAGCGCGGGCACCAATTGATCAATCGTTCGCCGCGGTAGAGCAGTCCGTCTGCATGCAGCCGAACGAAGACCTCGCGGACGGCTTCCGAAAGCCCCGCGTCCATAGTGAAGCGTTCACGTTCCCAATCGCAGGAGGCGCCGAGCCGTTTGAGCTGGGAGATGATCGTGCCGCCCGACTTTTCTTTCCATTGCCAGACCCGCTTGAGGAACTCTTCCCGACCGAGTGCCTCCCGCGTGGTGCCTTCGGCCTGAAGCTGCCGCTCCACCACGTTCTGGGTCGCGATGCCCGCGTGATCCGTGCCGGGCATCCAGAGCACATTGCGGCCTTGCATGCGGCGCCAACGGATCAGAATGTCCTGCAGGGTATTATTGAGGGCATGGCCGACGTGAAGCGATCCCGTGACGTTCGGGGGAGGAATCACCATCGAATAGGGCTGCCCGGGATGGGCCGAGTCGGCATGAAACAGACCGGCGTCGATCCAGCGCTGGTACCAGCGGTCTTCGACGTCGTGGGGACTGTAGGTTTTGTCGAGTTGCGGTGTGGACATGGTTCTTGGAGGCGCCCGGGGCGCAACGCGGGCGCATCTTAACATGCGCCGTGTGGGCTCACAAGGTAA
>DAONAB010000224.1:0-2369 GCA_035400805.1 Nitrospira sp.
TGGGCTTCGGCGACAAGGCGCGGGTCGCCGTAAATCAGGTGCGCATCACCCCGTTACGGCCCCGGATCGGATCGTCGGTGGATATCGCCTGCGAGATGGCGAGCCAGGCCACCAGGGTTCAACGGGTGCTGGTGGATTTGCGCGTCCACTACGTCAAGGCGAACGGCACGCACAGCCCGAAGGTGTTCAAGTTGAAGGCGGTGGCACTTGCGCCGAAGGAGACCATCCGGTTCAGTAAATCGCTGGCTCTCACGCAACTCACCACGCGCACGCACTACCCGGGCCTGCATCGCATCGAGCTGCTCGTAAACGGCCACGTCCATCCGTTAGGCGAGTTTCATGTCACGGCAAGGTAACCGGCGCAAGTCTGTTCAGGCGGCGGCGATGTGTCGCGGATCCAGCGTCTGCCCCGTCATAGTGCCTTCCACGCTCGCCAGATACGCCTGCGCAACCTGATCGGCAGGGATGCCGATGGAGGGGTCCATGCCTCTCGCAATCAGTGTTTCCGTCACCCAGGGCGGGCTGACGACGTTCACGCGCAGGCCGCGGGGCAAATCGATGGCGGCGGCGCGGACAAATCCTTCCAGTCCGGCATTGACCATACTGATGGCGCAGCTGCCCTTCATGGGATTCTGGCTCAGGACTCCGCTGGTGAGTGTAAACGATCCGTGATTGGTGACGAACGGCTTGCCGATCCGCACCAGGTTCGCCTGACCCATCAGTTTATTCTTCAGGCCGATGAAGTAGTCGTCATAGGTCAGATCGTCCAGGCTTGCGAACTTGGCGATTCCGGCCGTGCTGACGACGGCATCACAGGTGCCGACGGCCTTGAACAGGCTGGTGATGGAATCCGGCGAGGCCAGGTCCACCTGAAAAGTGCCCTTCTTGTGCCCGACCACCACCACCTCATGGCGCGTGGACAGCCGCTTCACGACGGCCGATCCGATGGTGCCCGTTCCTCCGATGACGATCACGCGCATGGCAATCCTCCATAGTTCATGTGTTGCGCAGTGTAGCCATGAGGGCGGAAGCGGCGCAAGCGGGAGATGCTATTCGGGACTGTCGATCACATACTGCGGTCTGGCCGGCGGCTCGACGGGAGGTTGGAAATGGCGGCAGGGGGGTATGTCGGCCTGCAGCCGACGTAACAACGCCGTGATTTTCATGTTGGCGGGAATGTCGCAGATCCAGACGTGCATGCCCGACTCGAGATCGTCATAATGCCGCTGCACGGCAAAGTCCGGTTTCTCCATGAAATAGGCGGAGAGAAATCCGTTGATGGCCTGAACGGTCCAGGGATGATCTTTGATGTAGCGGTAGGTGAGTCGCAGTTCCACGACCTGATTCGCTTGTGCTGCATCCATGTCTACGTGGCTCCTCGTGGTGACGGTGCACTTTAGCAGGTTGTTGGGAACGGTCGCCAGGGTCATCCGCTTCGCCTGCGAGGCCAGGGAGCACATTGAGACCGCTGCGACGATCTGTGTAAGGTACGGCATGGAGGAGGTCTGCTCATGTTGATGGCCTATAATCAGGTGCCGATTCCCTCGTTTATGTATGGGACGGCGTGGAAAAAAGACGCGACGACAGCATTGGTGCAACAGGCCGTGGCGGCGGGGTTCACGGCGATCGATACGGCCAACCAGCTGATTCACTACCAGGAAGCCCTGGTCGGCGAGGCCTTGCTGGAATTGACGAAGCAGGGCACGCCGCGTGAACGGCTGTTCATCCAGACGAAATTTACACCGGTCAACGGCCAGGACCATCGGACCCCCTACGATGCGCAGGCCGATCTCACCACCCAGGTGAAGCAATCGTTCGACAGTTCCCTGGCGCATCTGCACACCGACTATCTCGATTCCTACGTGTTGCACGGGCCCTATGCCCGGCGCGGATTGAGCGACGCGGATTGGGAAGTCTGGGCGGCGATCGAAGCGCTATACGAGGCGCGTAAGACGAAGATGATCGGCATCAGCAACGTGTCGGCGGACCAGCTGCGATTGCTGTGCGAACGGGCCGCGCACAAACCCATGGTCGTCCAGAATCGTTGCTACGCGGCGCTGGGTTGGGATCAGGACGTGCGGGAGATCTGCCGGGCGCACGGGATCATCTATCAGGGGTTCTCGTTACTCACGGCCAATCGGGACATCTTTGCCGATCCCGAGGTCCGGGCTATGGCCGCTAAATACGGCATGGGCTTGGCGCAACTGGTATTCCGGTTCGCGATGCAGGTCGGTATGCTGCCGTTGACCGGCACGACTAACCAGGAACATATGGCCGAGGATCTCCGCTCCGATCAATTCACTATTTCGTCGGAGGATCTCCAGCGCCTTGAAACGGTCGGGATGTAGCCGACTGTCGGCGCAACGTGC
>DAONAB010000224.1:2469-3747 GCA_035400805.1 Nitrospira sp.
CAAATCGGAGTGACGTTGCTCGTCCCGTATATCGCCTGGGTCATCGCCGAGTCGGTGCATGCCTCTGCGGTGTTGGCGTGTGTGGCGGGCGGGATCACGCTCCGTCAGTATTTCAGCGGCGCGGTGACGCCGGCGACCAGATTGCAAGCCCGTGCCGTGTGGGAGCTGTTGATTTTTATTTTGAACGGCGTGATTTTTATTCTGATTGGATTGCAACTGGGAGCCCTCCGCGACGCCGTCCCTGCCGGGCAGTACGGCCCTGTCTTGTTTACCGGACTTATGGTCAGCGCGACGGCGATTCTCGTGCGGTTTCTCTGGGTCCCACTCGCGGCCCTGATCCCGCGATGCCTGAGCGCGGCGCTGCGCACGCGTGATCCGATGCCGTCGTGGAAAGGGCTATTTCTCATTTCCTGGACCGGCATGCGGGGCATTGTCACCCTGGCGGCGGCCTTGGCGCTTCCGATGACCACCGGCACCGGCGCGCCCTTTCCTTTCCGGTCGGAAATTATTCTCATCAGCTTTACGGTCATCCTCGTCACGTTGGTGCTACAGGGACTCTCGCTTCCGCCGATCATCCGGTTGCTGCGCCTCGAGGAGGAAGATGAGCTGGCGCGAGAGGAACGTCTGGCGCGAGAGCATGCGGCAACTGCAGCCTTGATCCGACTGGATGAAGCGATGACCGAGGACTGGGTGGCGATGGAGCACATCGAACGCGTCCGAGTGCGATATCTTCGACGGCTGGAACATCTCGCGCAGACTGGTGTGGACGAGGATGGCAGTCCAGAGGGACATGTCGAAACCGTCCAGCGTCTGCACCATGAAGTACTCACGGCGGAACGGCTCGCCCTGATTAGACTTCGGGATGACGGCACGATCAGCGATGAAGTGCTGCATCAGTTGGAGCAGGAGTTAGATGTCGCCGCGCTGCACCAGGGTGTCGGCGAGCGACGTACGGGAAGGGCCCGGATCTAGTATGCCGATCGCTATCACCACCGCCCGGCCATCCGATGCACCGACCATCGCAAAGTTGGTCGGTGACTTGCTGCAGGAAATTATGGCCGGCATCAAGACGCAGGCGTTCGGGTTCTCATCGGGTGAGACTGAAGCACGGGCGCGGACCTGGCTGGAAGATGGAAGTTATACCGTGTTGCTGGCGCGGGATGGCGAGCGTGTCGCAGGATGTATCGCGTTGTCAGAATGTCGGGCACTGTATGCGGAGGGACGGTTCGGGATCATCCCGGAGTTATATGTCTGTCCGGATCAGCGGTCGCAGGGGGT
>DAONAB010000224.1:3847-5644 GCA_035400805.1 Nitrospira sp.
TGAGGCTGATGAGGCCGGTATGGTGTCTGTCCGTGAAAGGAAGAGGTAACGAGTGAACATTGCCATTATCGGAGGCGGACCGGGCGGGCTCATGGCTGCAGAAGTGGCACTTGCCGGGGGTGCGCAGGTCACACTGTATGACTCCATGCCTTCCGTGGGCAGGAAATTTCTTCTCGCCGGGAAGGGCGGGCTGAATCTGACTCATTCCGATCCGTCCGACTTGTTTCTCAGCCGGTACGGCGAACGCCGGGCGCATGTTGCTCCCTGGTTGGCTGAGTTTGGCCCTGATGCGCTGCGCACCTGGGCACGGGGACTCGGGATCGAGACCTATGTCGGTTCATCCGGCCGTGTGTTTCCGACGGATATGAAGTCTGCGCCGCTCCTCCGCGCCTGGTTGCGGCGGTTGCGTCATGCGGGATTGACCATTCATGTGCGGCATCGCTGGTGCGGCTGGGATGAACAGAAAGCGCTGCGCTTCGAGACGCCGCAAGGGCTGAGGTCCGTGCGGGCGGATGCCGTGATTCTGGCGTTGGGCGGGGGCAGTTGGCCGCAACTCGGCTCGGATGGCGCCTGGGTGCCGGTGCTTGCCGGGCGCTCAATTGCGATTGCTCCGTTGCGACCCGCGAACTGCGGGTTTGATGTCGGATGGACGGAGCACTTTCGGTCCAAATTCGCGGGGCATCCGGTCAAAACGGTGGGAGTGGTCGCCAAATCGCCGACGGGCGCGGTGATGCGGCGCATGGGAGAATTCGTGATCACCGACACTGGTGTGGAGGGTGGCGTGATTTACGCCGTGGCCCCGTTTCTTCGCGATGAACTCGAGGCCACCGGCCGCGGCACCTTGCGATTGGATCTCGCGCCGGACCGTGAACTGCCCCGGCTCATCAAGGATCTCTCGCAACCGCGGGGGAAAAAGACGATGGCCACGCATTTGCAGCGGCGTGCGAACATCGACGGAGTGAAAGCCGGGCTGTTGCGAGAAATCGTGTCGAAGGAGGATTTTGCTGACCCGACCCGCCTGGCGGCCGCGATCAAAGCCTTGCCGCTCACGTTGAAGGCAGCGCGTCCGTTACACGAGGCGATCAGCTCAGCCGGAGGGGTGACCTGCGAGGCGCTGGACAAGCGGCTGATGCTGAAAGCGCTGCCGGGCGTGTTCTGCGCAGGTGAAATGGTGGATTGGGAAGCGCCGACGGGCGGCTATCTACTCACGGCTTGTTTTGCCAGTGGCCGCACCGCCGGTGCTGGAGCCTTGGCCTGGCTCGCGGAGCGCGCGGAACGTGCCAAGTCATAAGACGACCATCGATGGAGTGATGGCCGTGATCGTGCCGGGCATCGGCAACTCGGGGCCACGGCATTGGCAAACTCTGTGGGAACGGCAGCACCCACAGTGGCAACGCGTGCAGCAGTGCGATTGGGACCGTCCTGTGCTGACGGAGTGGCTGCCGGCGTTGGCGTCGGCGGTCGCCGGGCTTCCCGCTCCCCCTGTGCTGATCGCCCATAGCATGGGCTGCCTGCTGGTCGCGCACTGGGCGCAACGCGCCTCCGTTCCAGTGCGAGCGGCTCTGTTGGTGGCCCCGCCTGATCCGCAGGCGCCGGCGTTTCCTGCCACGACGCGAGGGTTTGAGACGGTCCCACCGGGCAGACTTCCCTTTCCCAGTCTTGTCGTTGCCAGCAGCAATGATCCCTTCGGATCGGTGGACTACGCCAAGCGATGCGCGGTCGCATGGGGCAGTGGGTTCGCCGAAGCCGGCGCGATCGGCCATATCAATGCCGAAAGCGAGCTTGGGGAATGGCCTG
>DAONAB010000225.1:0-5617 GCA_035400805.1 Nitrospira sp.
CCGGGGCGCCGTGCATGGCGATCCCGTGGGAGGGAACGGAGGCCGGTTGCGCCGCGGCCGTTGCCGTCACCAGTGCGGACCAGCCAAAGACCAAAAAGCCGAGTTTGCAGGCAGCCGTCCATGCGCTGCGGCGCAGCGGGCGTGACGGGGCGTTTGATTCGGCGGACCTCACGCCAAAATTTACCACGACAGGCTCAGATATTGAGGGGAGAGACCCGCAAATATCGCTGTTGGCATTGATCTTTTCGCCTGCCGTTGTATTGAAAGCGGGCACTTCGAGGAGGGCTGCGCGGTCTGTCACGTATCCGCCTTATTTGGCTCCGAGACAGCCGCCGAACAAACAGGCCAACACCAGGCTACTGTGCCGTGCGGTGAGCCGCCCTCGTCGCTCTGCATATACTGCAGCTCCAGTCGAGGCGATGAGGACCATCGCGATACTGAAAGGGAAATAGTGGAGATACGAGCCGAGGACGATTCCGAGGATAAAGCTGATCGTCAGGAACGGCAGCATCCGACGCCTTGGGCAAGGAGCCAGTGCTACCCGATGCGAGCGCGAACAATATCCGCAAGGTGATCGGCAACCTCACGAATGGTCGAATCCCGTTCCCCTTCGACCATGATCCGCAGCAACGCTTCGGTGCCGGAATACCGCACCAGTACACGGCCACTTCCATTCAATGTCGATTCCGCCGTCTTGATGGCCTGCTGAATATCGGGAATCTGGTTCAAATCCGGCTTATGTTTCACTTTGACGTTCAGCAGAATCTGCGGCACGGCAGTCATCGCCTTCGCGAGTTCAGACAGCGGTTTCCCCGTTCGCTTCATGAGGGAGAGGATCTGCAGGGCCGAAATCAACCCGTCGCCGGTGGTGTTATGATCCAGGAAAATAAAGTGCCCGGATTGTTCGCCGCCAAAGTTGTACCCGTCCGCCAGCATCCGCTCCATGAGATACCGATCACCCACCGGCGTTCGCATCAACTGGATGCCGGCCTTTTTCATGGCCAACTCCAGTCCGAAATTGCTCATCACGGTTCCTACGACCGTCTGGGAGGCCAGCCGGCCCTGGCCGTGCAAGTCGAGTCCCAGCGCCGCCATCACATGGTCCCCGTCCACAATTTGGCCCTGCTCACAGACAAAGATCGCACGATCGGCGTCGCCGTCGAGCGCAATGCCGATGTGCGCGCCATGTCGGCGTACGGCCTCCTGCAGTCGCTCCGGATGCACGGCGCCGCAGTGGTCATTGATGTTCATTCCGTCAGGAGTATTGGCGATGACTTCGATCTCGGCACCCAACTCCCGTAGCACCGCGGGGGCCACCTTGTAGGCCGCACCGTTGGCGCAATCCACGACTAACTTAATCCCTTGAAAATCGAGATCCCGGGGAAGCGACCGTTTCACGAATTCGATATAGCGTCCCTCCGCATCACCGATGCGATAGGCTTTTCCGATCGCATCCGCCGTCGGTCGCAAATGTTTGATCTCATCGGAAATGATCAACTGTTCAATGCGCGCCTCCAACTCGTCCGGCAATTTGAACCCTTCGTTGGAGAAGAACTTGATCCCGTTATCCTGATACGGATTGTGCGAGGCAGAAATCACCACCCCAGCATCCGCGCGTAAACTTCGCGTAAGAAATGCGATGGCCGGCGTCGGCAAGGGACCCACGAGCAACACGTCGACTCCCATCGAACAGATACCCGAGGTCAAGGCTGATTCCAGCATGTACCCGGATAAGCGCGTGTCTTTTCCGATCACGACCTGATGCCTGCCCGCCCGGCGCATGAAAATATGGGCGGCCGCGCGGCCGAGTTGCATGGCGATTTCGCTGGTCATGGGCTCAAGGTTCGCGACCCCGCGAACGCCGTCGGTGCCGAATAATTTACGCATTGGATACCTCTACAGAAGAACGCGCGTGACGGGAAATGGCTGACACGACCGTAGCCGTATCTTTCATGGCTCGAACGTCATGCACACGAATGATGTGGGCGCCTTTCAGAACAGCTACTGCCACGGCTCCGGCGTTCCCGAATTCCCGTTCATGAACCGGTTGCCGGATTAAGTTACCAATAAACTGTTTACGGGATACCCCCGCAAGCACCGGGTACCCTAACGTCGTGAAGGTCTCGAATTCCGCAAGCATCTGAAGATTATGCTCTTGGAGCTTACCAAAACCGAAGCCCGGGTCAAGAACGATTTGACTTGGCCTGATCCCGCAGGCAATCGCAACCTGAGCTCGCTGCTGCAGAAATGCTGTGACTTCTTCCACCACATTTCCATACCGTGGTGACCGTTGCATGGTCTGGGGCGTCCCCTGCATATGCATCAACACCACAGCGACCCCGGTCTCAGCGACCAGGCGGGCCATCACGGGATCTCCCTGTAACGCGCTGATATCATTCACGATCACAGCACCGGCCTGAATAGCCGATCGCGCCACGGCCGCCTTCGTCGTATCGACTGAAATGGGAAGCGGCACGACCTTTCGGACGGCTTCCACGACCGGAATCAACCGGCGCAACTCCTCGCGTTCGTTGATTGGTTCTGCCCCAGGCCGGGAGGACTCGGCGCCGATGTCGATGATATCGGCGCCTTGGGCCTGCATCTGTCGAGCGTGGTCTACCGCCTGTGCAACCGTGACGTGCGTTCCTCCGTCTGAAAACGAGTCTGGTGTGACATTGAGGACACCCATCACGAGCGGATTCGATTGAATAACGATCTTGTGAGATCCCGCCGTAATGATCACAGAACGGGGTAAGGATGGATGTTCGACAGTCAATGCAAATCCTTAAGCACGAGCAGGAACTGCACAGGTGGAATGATGTGAGCCGAGGAGAGAAGGGATAGAGAGAATAACAACCGACGAGGGAAGCAGGTTATCCCAACCCCTAGTCTGAAACTCACACGAGGATGTTATTTCGCAGGAGCGCCTACCCCGGCACTCCTGCGAAACAGGCAGTTGACAGTTAGGCAGGAACCGTCTGTGAAGAGGATCCCTGAATGAGGATCTGATCGATCTCCAATGCGTCCAATACTTCTTTTTCCAGCAACGCTTCGGCCAAGGCCTTGAGGCTGGTCATATTATCGGTCAGGATTCGCTTCGCGCGTTCATAATTTTCCGTCACGAGGCGTCTGACTTCGTGGTCGATCTCCAGGGCAACCTGTTCGCTGAAATCGCGCTTGGACCCAAGCTCGCGGCCGAGGAAAACTTCCTCTTCTTTGCGGCCAAAAGTCAGCGGACCCAGCTTTTCACTCATGCCCCATTCGCAGACCATTTTTCTGGCAAGATCCGTCGCACGCTCCAAATCATTGCCCGCACCGGTCGTCACATCATGCAATACTAACTCCTCCGCGACACGCCCGCCCATGAGAATGGCCAGGTTATTGTAGAGGAAGTCCTTCGAATAATTGTGGCGGTCGTCGGTCGGGAGCTGCATTGTCACGCCGAGGGCCCGACCGCGGGGGATAATTGTGACCTTATGCACCGGATCCGTTCCTGGCAAGAGTTTCGCCATGAGCGCATGACCGGCTTCATGATAGGCTGTGGTACGTTTTTCCTCGTCGGTGAGCACCATGCTCTTCCGCTCCGCACCCATCAACACTTTATCCTTCGCCATTTCAAAGTCGATCAGTTCGACCTCTTTTTTGTTCAAACGAGCCGCCCACAGCGCCGCTTCGTTGACCAGATTTTCGAGATCGGCTCCGGAGAACCCAGGCGTACCCCGGGCAATCTTCTCCAGTTCCACATCCGTCGCCAGCGGAACCTTCTTGGTGTGGACCTTCAGAATCTCTGACCGGCCACGCAAATCCGGGCGGTTCACAACGACCTGGCGATCAAAACGACCCGGGCGTAGCAAGGCCGGATCCAGCACATCCGGACGGTTCGTGGCGGCAATCAGAATAACACCTTCCGTGGTGTCGAACCCATCCATCTCAACCAGCAATTGGTTCAGCGTTTGTTCACGCTCGTCGTGACCGCCGCCGAGACCTGCGCCCCGCAAGCGACCGACCGCATCGATTTCATCGATGAAGATGATACAAGGGGCGTGCTTCTTGCCCTGCTCGAAGAGATCACGTACCCGAGACGCTCCGACGCCGACGAACATTTCAACGAAATCTGAACCGCTGATGCTGAAGAACGGCACTCCCGCCTCACCGGCAATGGCCTTGGCGAGGAGAGTCTTCCCCGTTCCTGGAGGGCCAACGATGAGAACACCCTTCGGGATACGCCCTCCGAGTTTCTGAAACTTTCGTGGATCTTTCAGGAACTCAATAATTTCAAGGACTTCTTCTTTGGCTTCCTCAATACCGGCGACATCCGAAAAGGTCACCTTCTTGCGTTCTTCGGTCAGCATGCGGGCGCGGCTTTTGCCGAAGGACAACGCCTTGTTGCCTCCGATCTGCATCTGCCGCATGAGGAAGAACCACAAGCCCAGGAACAGAATGAAGGGCCCCCACGTCACCAGGAACGTGATGTACCACGGGCTTTCGTCAGGTGGCCGCGCTTCAATCTGCACATCTTTTTCGCGCAAATGCTTCACCAGTTCCGGATATTCGGCGGTATACGTACGAATCCGGCTTTGGTCTTTCAGAATGGCGCTGATGTGATTGGCTTTGATGGTGACTTTCATGATCTCGCCCTTATCGAGCTTGGCCATGAAATCGCTGAATATGACTTCATCTTCCGGCGCATGGGTCGGCACGCTAAACAGATTAAACAGCAAAATCATGAACAGGCCGACCACGACCCAGAACAATAAATTCTTTACGCGTGAATTCATCCACCTCTCCTTTGAGGATATTAGGCAGACCGAAAGTTAGCTAAGCCTGCAGAATGTTACCATAGGTTCCGCAGGGGGAACAACCTTTCATGCAGACTCCTGCTCCCCTTCCTCATCTTGGTCGAGCGCCGCGAGATACGGAAGATTGCGGTACTCCTGACGGTAATCAAGTCCATAACCCACGACAAACTTATTGGGAATTTTAAAACCGACATACTCCAGATCTACATCGACTTGCCGCCGATCCGGCTTACTCAGCAATGTGCAGACCTTCAACGATTTGGGTTTTCGTCTCGATAAGGTCTTCATGAGGTACTGCACCGTGAGACCAGAATCGACAATGTCCTCAACCAAGAGGACGTCCTTTCCCGCAATCGGTTCCGTCAGATCAGAGATCAACTTAACCTTGCCGGAGGTTCGTTTGCCTGCACCGTAACTGGTCACCACAATAAATTCTACACGCATCGGAATACGGATGGCGCGGGCCAGGTCGGCATAAAAGGCATACGCTCCTTTGAGCACCCCGACCAACACCAACTCTTTGCCGGCATAGTCAGACGCGATCTGTCGGCCGAGTTCACGGATTCGAGTTCGCATCTGTTCCTGCGTCACAATGGGGCGACCAAAAATGCGTTCCATTCCTACACGACTCCTTTCCGGCGCACAGGGTACGTCACTCGGGCCACGATAAATCGGGTCGTCGAAGCAGTGGCCGCAAATCGGGCATCAATCCGTTGTCCCACGATCCAAGCAATGTTTTCTCGAGAGAGCAGCAGTGGGATGTGTTCTCGCATAGACCGACCCAGTTTTGCATCTGTGAAGTAATCTTGCAATTTCTT
>DAONAB010000226.1:0-2904 GCA_035400805.1 Nitrospira sp.
CTCGCCCCGCCCGAGATGAAGTACTTATGCTTTTGGTTTGACGTTGAGCACCACCACATCGAGGACGATATCTTTCCCGGCCAGGGGATGATTGAAGTCGACCACAGCAGAATCATCCGACAGCGACACGACGGTAAACGGCCGGCCTTCAGCAGTCGTGGCCATATCCCCTCGGGCAATGGTTTGCGGTAACTGAGCGCGCGCAACGGTCATCTTCTTCCCAGCATCGTATTGTCCAAAGGCATGATCGGCGTCAAGTTCAACGCGCCTCGTATCGCCTGAGTGCAAACCTGCAAGAGCCTGCTCCAATCCCGGAAGGAGTTGTTTCGCGCCATGCGTGTATTCGCTGGTGTGGGGAGGAATCATGACATGATCGTTGGGCAGGGTAATGGTCATTTGAAGTGTCACCGTTGAGCCTTCTTCGATGGAGGGTGTGCCTGTTTGCGCCTGCAAGGGGCGGGTCAGTAGAACCATGACGGACAGGAAGATCAAGCCGGCCAGTGATAGACGTGTCATAGGTACCTCATCTGTCATTAGGGATAGAATAAAAGATCATCGATTGATGATTCCGTTTACGGTGAAGTGGAGTCGATCTTCACGATTTTGGTCACACGGTTGTCGAAGTCAATCTCCAGGCTACACGTGTCGCCTCTCTGTAGGCCACTGAGCATGTCAGCAGAAAGGGCGGCGAGAGTCCAGACTTCTCCTTCCGCGGTTTTGAATGTGAGGCTTCGGCCCGCTACATCGACGGCTTCGACCCTCACGCGAGTATACGTTAACGCGGCCGGGCTCTCTTCGGGAGCAATGAGCGGTGCGACGAATATGCACAGAAGGCCAAAGGTGAAGATGTACGATTTCATGGTGTCATCCTCCTTGTGACAAAGGCGGGTGGGTGCTGGTAGTAGCTTTCAAGCAGCGGGCCTGAAGCGCGAATCGCTGCTTGTGCAAAGAGTGCCTATTATTTCGGTATTTAGAACCTCGGACGACTCCGCCGTTGTGACCAGCGGCCGCGCATCTTGTCCCTGCGGGACATGTTGTCCATCCATACAGTACGAAAGAGCCGAACAATGTCGCAGAATAGTCCATCGTCGATGCGTCGGGGATCGAGAGCGATAACGATCGCATGGGCATTGGTTACGATCATCACGCTTCCATTGCTGGGCCCCTGGCTCGATGGACAATCCCTTCGGTCGTACCTTGAGTTTCCTCCAGTCAGCACAGGTGTGGTCACGCCTGCCCCATTTTCCTGGCCAATCACCATCGGCCTGGCGATGGTGATTATCGGTTTGCTTGCTCCGTTTATTGTGCGCGTGGCGCGAACGAATGATCGCAGGGGCTCGGCGGCCAGTAGGCAGGCCCGCATGTCACATGGCACCGCTCATCGGCAGCGCGTCTTCCCACGCGGCTTTCCCTGGTGGGGATGGGGTGCTGCTGGGTGGACCCTCTGTGTATGGTTCCTGGCCTGGACGCGCTGCGATTGGATGCAGCCTTGGCAAGCGCATACGTTCACTCCGCTATGGCTGGGCTATATTGTCCTGGTCAATGCCGTAACCTACGGCAGCACCGGCCGCTGCATGTTGATCCATCGTCCACGTTATCTGCTCTCACTCTTCCCGCTCAGCGCCTGCTTCTGGTGGCTCTTCGAATATCTCAATCGATTTGTCCAGAATTGGTACTACGTAGGTAGCGGAACATTAACGGCATGGGAATACCTGCTTCGCGCGACGCTCCCGTTTGCGACGGTCTTGCCGGCTGTTCTGAGCACGGCGGAATGGCTCACGGCTTGCCCGTGCCTCTCGGCTGGATTGGATCATTTTTTCACGATCAATCTCTCCGGTCGCCGCCAATGGGGATGGGTGATGTTAGGCGGTGCTGCGGCCGGACTCCTCGGCATCGGCTTGTGGCCGGACTATCTGTTCCCGCTGGTGTGGGTGGCGCCGCTGTTGGTGATGACGGCGCTGCAGCTGATTCGTGGCGAGGCGACAATCTTTGACGAGACGGCGCGTGGCGATTGGCGAACGCTCTGGACGGTGGCACTTGCGGCACTGATCTGCGGAGGGTTCTGGGAGATGTGGAATTTCTACAGCCTCGCACATTGGGAATATGCCGTGCCCTTTGTGCAGGGAGTGACGGTATTCCATATGCCGTTGCTCGGGTATGCCGGCTATGTGCCGTTTGGCCTGGAGTGTGTGGCTGTGGCCGACTTGTGTCTCGCGAGGAAGTTTTCGGGAGGTGTCGCGTACTATCGCGCGGGTGGGCCGGATACGGATTTCGCGCAGCGGAACCCCACGGTCGCCGAACGCTGATCTGCAGGGGCGCCGCTGCGGGTTGCGGTGCGTAGCATGATGGGGCGGCTTTTCCAGGATCCGCCGCGAAGGCTCTTGTATCGGCCGCTGGTCGGCCCCGGCGGGTTGCGTTCGGGCATGTAGGCATAATAGTCGAACCCGAACCAGTCGTTTACCCATTCCGCGACATTGCCTGCCATGTGATGGAGCCCATAATAACTTTTGCCCGGCTCACCGCTGCTCACTGGCGCCAGAATCGGAATCTCATGCACATGATGCTGCCCGAACATGGCCAGGGAATTGTCGGGGAGTGACTCGCCCCACGGGAATCGATTGCCCTCCGGCCCGCGTGCCGCCTTTTCCCATTCCGCTTCGGTCGGCAGGCGTTTGCCCACTGAGCGGCAGAGGCTATCGGCCTCTTTCCAGGTGACATACAGCGCCGGCCACTGCGCCAACGTCTCATCGCTGACCGAGTGCACGGTGATGACATGCCAGATCAAATGCTGGAGATCTTTGGACGGGTGGAGTTTCCGCTGGTGCAGATAGCTCAGATATTCCCCGAGGCTGACTTCATCACGATCGATTTCGTAGGCGTCGAGCCAGACCCGATGCTGCGGCA
>DAONAB010000226.1:3004-5493 GCA_035400805.1 Nitrospira sp.
GCGATTCCTGAGAACACCGTGCGGGGGATCATTACAACTTACTCGGCGAGGCGACGGCTTTTCCAATTTCGGCAATGAGCCGCCGTTCGATCTCCGCGATCTCTTCGGCATCTACCGCCAGGACGCGCCCGCCTTGGGCCACCCGTTCAAACTCGGCCTTCACGCTCAATCGCGTGACGTTCGAGGGGAGGGCCTGAAGGGAGACCACATATTGATTGCGGGAGCCGGCAGTTTCTACCGAGGTCGGTATGGAGATTTTTCGCTCCGTGACGAAGACCGCTTTTTGATCGGTTTTGACCGTGACGCGTACCCGGTATCCATTGCGCGCCAAGGCTTCTTCGGCAGCTTTTCCGACGGCAGACAGCGGGCGCGGGAGATCTTCAATTTGCGAGCCCTTTTCCTCGACACGGATACTGTCTGTCACTTGGGCGGCTTTGGCGGCGGTGCGTTGAATTTCTCCGGAGAGTTTTTTCGATTCGGCCAGTTGCGCGTCGAGCCTGGCTCCGAGCGTCTTGGCTTCTGTCTGCAGCGATTTAGCCTCGGCCTGGGCATGCTCCGTCTGCTTTTTGGCGTCGCGCAATTCCTGGTTGAGCAGATCGATCTGCTGCTGCATGACCTTGTTGCCGTCTTGCAGCGAATTCAGCAAGGACTCCTGCTTGGCCAGTTGCTTGCGGAGATTGTCGTTTTCCTGCCGAAACGGGGACTCGTCCGGGGTGCATCCGACACACCACGATAGTACCGCGAGGCTGAAGAGGGAGGTGAGCGATCGCTGGGAGGCCTTGATCATAGTTTGGGTAAGCCAGTCAGACTAGTATCAGAGTTGAGCCCCCCTTGTCTATCTGCAATCACTTTCCTGCCGGTTTGACCATGGCACAGGGAGCGGCTATTCTGTGCCATGCAGTATTGCCGTGGAGTCGTCATCATCACCCTCCTGGTGAGTCTGGTGTTGTTTCACCCGGTGATAGAGGCCGGCTCCCTGGCCGCGGCGCCTGAGCTGGCGGAGTCCGTGCCGGCCGAGGACTATCCCTTCTACGACCTCGCCGTCGAGGACAAGTTCCTGACGTCTCAGACGAAGTTGGTCGTGATTGAACGGATGACAGTGACGAATCTCCATCCCGATGAGCCACAGCTCCCGACGCTCGCCTGGTTTGCCGAGCGGGAATATTTCGATGGTCGATTGCCGCAGGATCTGCTTCGGGATTTCGTGACGAAGAATCAACGGCCGTCGCGGCTCGATCGGCGATTTGGTTTCGGGGTGCGCTACCGGTTTGTGTCAGGCGAGGGAGGGGGCGATGCCGAGACGTCTTTGCCGGTGATTCCCGCAGCCTGGTTGGTCCAGCAGGAAGACGGCGCGCCCGACATCATCGACCATCTGGCATTTTCGCGGGTGGGCCTGAATTTGCGCGCGGATCAGGCGTTGCTGTATGTCGCGAACCCACGTCCCGATGGAACGGGTGCGGGTTTTTTGCTGTGGTTCGTACGGCGCCAGAAGGTCTGGGCCCTGTATGATACGGAAGTCGTATGGGTGTCACGTCCGGACCAAAACTCGCCAAGCCGCCGATAGCTGGTTACTTGAGATACCAAGGATCGTGTTTGATGTTCTGAGGAGTGCGCATGATTCGTAAGACGTTTTCCGTCCCACCACTCGGATGTAATTGCTCGATCATCGGAGATCCGATCACGAAGCAGGCGATCGTCGTGGACCCGGGTGGCGCGCCTGAGCGCATCCTGCAGGATGTACGCGCCATGGGATTGACGGTGGTGAGCATTGTCCATACCCATGCCCACTTCGACCATTTTCTCGCGTCCGGAGCGATGAAGCAGGCAACCGGTGCGTTGCTGTGTCTGCATCCTGATGACCTGCCGCTTTGGGACATTCTGGAGATGCAATGCCGCATGTTCGGTGTGCCCTATGTCCCGGCGCCGCAACCTGACTATTGGCTCAAGGATGAAGAGCGTCTGGCCATCGGTGAGATGGAAGGGATTGCCTTGCACACACCGGGGCACACGCCTGGATCCATGTGTTTCCATTTTCCCGCCGCCAAATTGCTGGTGGCAGGCGATACGCTGTTTCGCGGCGGCATCGGCCGTACCGATCTATGGGGCGGCGATTTTGACGCCATCGAGCAGTCGATCCGGGAGCGGCTCTATACCCTCGATGCGGACACGGCCGTCGTGACCGGACATGGGGCTGAGACCGACATCGGCCGCGAACGAGAGACGAACTCATTCGTGCGGGCTTAGCCGGTGTTCGTTTTTCGGTGCGTGAAGCGTCTGCGGGGTGCGAGATTGGTTTTCTGACAGCCGTTGTCATAACCGCTTATGAACGGGCCTCCATAGGAAACACAGGAGGGTATGATGATCGCGACGGCTCGGCGCTGGTTGGTGTGTCCGCTACTTTCTCTCCTGCTGGGACTCTTCGCTTCAGATGTGCTTGCCGACGAACCGGGGCCTTCTCCCCAGGTCACGATCAGTCAGGTCCGGGTGGG
>DAONAB010000227.1:0-5491 GCA_035400805.1 Nitrospira sp.
TAAGCTCAACAGGCCCGACGTGCCGGCCAGCGCATGGTCCTTCTTGAGCGGGACACCACAGAATTCCACGCTTTCTTTCGCTCCGAAGACATCCGCGCAACCGCAGGATGCGCCTTGCACGACGTCCCGCACGGCGTTGTAGAGTCCATTGGCCGGATGCGAGAGCTTGGACAGTTCCGCCGGCCAACGGGTGCCGGTGCCGTTGAACACGACAGCGACTTCATCACCTTTCTGTTTGCACTCTGCGGCCAACGCCAGCGCGTTAAAGACCCGCCCTAAGGCTTCTTCTGAACCATTCTTCGGGTCTGACATCACAATAATTGCTGTTTTCATGGATCCTCCTTGATCGTGGGACGGTCTTGCTAAACGGTTGATGGGTTGCTCCTTGTGAATCGCCTTTGTGCTGAACTGATATGGCAAGGCTGGTGCCATGACGTGTCGCCATTGACGAAAGCAGAGAAACTGCTGAACAGATCAGGAGTTAGATGAAGGAACGGTTCAAAATGATGTGAGAAGACAGACGGACACTTCCACGATATCTCGTGGATCTACGACATATCAGAGGAGATGGTCTGTCGGATATGTGCTTAGGAAGAGGGGCGTGGTTTCTTGATCCCAAGCTTCTGCATGCGAGATCGCAATGTATTGGGATGAAGGGCAAGTCTCGTCGAAGCGCCCTGCTTGCCTTCGACGACCCAATCGACTTCCTGGAGGACACGGGTAATATGGGTCCGTTCAACTTCTTCTAGCGTGTATGAAGTGTCCGAGACTGCAGCTCGATCCGATTGGAGGAGCACCTCATCAACCTGCAGGACAGGCCCTGGTGAGAGGATGGCGGCCCGTTCGATGACATTCTCTAGTTCTCGGACATTACCGGGCCAGGCATAGTGCATGAGACGATCCATGGTCTGTTGGGAGATCTGATCGAGCCGTTTCCCAAACTTCTTGGACAAGCGTCCGGCAAACGAACGGACGAAGAGCGGAATGTCTGATGAGCGGTTTCGCAAGGGTGGCAGTTCAATCGGGAACACGTTGAGCCGGTAGAGGAGATCGGAGCGGAATGAGCCGGCCTTCACAGCAGCAGGGAGGTCTCGGTTCGTTGCCGCGATCACTCGAATGTTCACTTTTGTAGACCGACCGCTGCCGACCCGCTCGAACTCACGTTCTTGGAGGACACGCAAGAGCTTCACTTGTGCGTCCAACGGCAATTCACCGACCTCATCGAGAAAGATGGTCCCTCCCTCCGCCAACTCAAAGCGGCCGATCCGTTTGGCCAGTGCTCCCGTAAAAGAGCCCTTTTCGTGGCCGAACAATTCGCTCTCCACCAGATTGGCGGGGATCGCGCCGCAATTGACACGAACGAGCGGTCTCGCGCTGCGGGGGCTGAGGTCGTGCACGGCCCGGGCAATGAGCTCCTTCCCGGTGCCGGTTTCGCCCAAGAGCAAGACCGTCGAATCAGTCGGAGCCACTTGTTCGACCTTCCTCAGCACGGTCTTCATCGCGTGGCTCTCACCGATGATTTCATCAAAATGATGATCGAGTTTGATCTCTTCCCGGAGATACATATTTTCGGCCTGAAGCCGGTTGGTGAGTTGCTCGACCTCCGTAAACAGCTGGGCGTTCCTGATTGCGGTGGCTGCTTGATGGGCAAAAGTGGCGAGCCGGTCCCATTCCTCATCCGCCAGGGGGCGTCGTCCAAACATCGCGATGACGCCGAGCACGTCCCCGCGAAAGACGAGGGGGTACCCGGCAAAGGAGTGGAGCCCATGGTCTTTCATCCATTGCTTGTTAGGGAGTCGATCGTCGCCGAGCACATCGTTGGTCTGCATCGGACCGAACCCTTGGGCGATCTTGCCGATCTTCAGCGACCCCAGGGGGATACGGCGGTATTCCCCATCGAGGTTTGAATAGAGTCCCGCACTCGCCCTGAGATGCAAACACTGGGTGCGGTCTCTGCAGTCAGAGGCCTTGTAGCAGCCGGTACAGAGATCGCCAGGACCGCGGAGCCAGATACGGGCAAACGCCGCGTCCAGGTCATCCACAAGACCTTGGGTGATCGTCGTGAGGACGATGTGGAGATCCAAACTCGACGCCATCTGCATGGCGATGCGATCCAGTGCGCCATGAGAATGGGAAGAAGGAAAGGAAGGCGAATCGTCCATTGTGGGATCTCCGAGCCGGGCATGGCACTGCGTGGAGGACGATAAGTGGCTGATAACGGATTGTCAATAAGCAGGGGAAACGGGGTCAACCCACTCGAGAAATGCACGGTTCAGGTAGGGCCCGCCGCCACGAGGAGTTCGCAGGAAGGGAGGACCCTGCTCCAGGGCCTTCAGCCGCTTGACGTCTGGCACGGTCATGCCGCCGAACTTGCTTCGCCAGAGGTAGTCGTCGGCGTCGGAGAGTCCATGTCGTCGACACAGATCTTTGATCGAGACCTCAGCCTCAGCCTCCCACAAACACCCAATGATCTGGACCTCGGACAACCGCTTCTTCTGTGCCAATCTCCTTTCCTAAAGGGATTGGACTCTACATCATGGTGCTACTCAACCGAAGGGGAGGTCGCCGGAATCCCGCTCGCCTTTGTTCTTTCTGTCCCGCGCCTTCTCCCACGAGGAGCCTGGCGGACCGTCACAACGACATCCTGGCCAAAACGCGACAGGAACTGCACGAGACGTTCAATGGAAACTCTTGCCAGTGAGCGACGTTGTGCCAAAACGATTTTGGTGAGTGATGGCCGGCGTCACACAGATCTGGAATAGCCTGTGATGCAGGCCTCAGCACCTGTTTGACACGTCTGTCGCAGGGCGGTATCGTGAGACATGTTCGCTCGGCTATTCGCAACACTCTCGCTCATGACGCTCGCAGTCCTGTTCAAACGCCTCGTCACACGCAAACCTCCGTCCCCCCCCTACCGCAAGGCTGAATCCAAGTGGCCCAGCCGAAGCTACCGCGAACCTTCCTGAATTCTGCTGCGGCACCAGAGTGATTCATCATCACAACGGAATCAGACCGATATCCGTCGCGACGCGACTCTACCCCTGCAATCGACTCCAGAGCTTCTCGAGGGTCTTCACAAATGCCTTACACTCCTGGTCGGTCAGGTCTGAAAACGCCACCTGTTCTTTGTATTCCGTACAGCGCGGCGAGAGCTCGGTCATGACTTTGTCCGAGAGTTCGATCACGGTTGCGAATTCAAGCAATCGGTGTCGTGAGCTAGGAAATGGTGTGCGACAATCTCGTTCCCATTCCCACCGACTGTCAGTGCGTGCCTCTTGCCAGGCAGTAGCTTATACGCTACACTTGGTGCGTGGAGGCCACTCCGAAAGAGCTGCACGTCTATGTTACGGCAGAGGGCCGTGAGCCATTTACCGAATGGCTGAACTCGCTGCAGGATCGTCGGGCACGAGCGAAGATTCGAATCAGGCTAGATCGGGTAAGCTTAGGAAACCTCGGCGATTGCCATGGTGTGGGAGGCGGGGTCCAGGAACTGCGGATCGATTATGGCCCAGGCTTTCGAGTGTACTTCGGACAAGACGGAACGACGGTGGTGCTGCTTCTTTGTGGGGGTGATAAGAGTTCCCAGGCCAGGGATATCAATACGGCTCAGCGATATTGGAGCGAATACAGGAGGACGCCATGAAAACGCGCAGAGCGTATCAGCCGGATTTGATTGAGAGCCTGCGAGATTCGGGGGAGGCTGAAGAGTATTTAAACGCGGCGTTGGAGGAAAATGATCCCGAACTGTTCTTGCTCGCACTGCGGAACGTCGCCGAAGCGCAAGGCGGGATTGCACAGCTGGCCGAAAAGGCGAAGCTGAACCGTGAAAGCCTCTATCGAATGCTGTCTGATCGCGGCAATCCGGAATTCAGAAGTCTCGATGCCCTTCTCCACGCCTTGGGATTCCGGCTCGCGGTTACGGTGAATCGCTAGCCGGGACTATTGTCATCGTCGTTAAATCACAGAAGCCCAACCGCTGCTGACACATTTCGCCCCCCTACCCTTGCAATCGACTCCAGAGCTTCTCGAGCGTTTTCACGAACGCTTTACACTCCTGGTCGCCCAGGTCGGAAAACAGTTCCGCGACCTGCTCTTTGTATTCCGTGCAGCGCGGGGAGAGCTCGGTCATCACTTTGTCCGAGAGTTCGATCACGGTGGCCCGGCGATCCGTCGGGTGTCTGGTTCGCACGACCAATCCGTCTTTCTCGAGCGAATCGACGAGCGCCGTGACGTTCGTCGCAGTCACGCCCAATTCTTTCTTGAGCTCGCTCATAATCCTCGGGCCGCGCTCATGAATCGAACCAAGAATGCGCAACCGTTGAGGGGACAACCCCTTTTCCACCAATAGAGATTCCGACCACCGTTGATAGGCCGGGGCAAAGCTCCACAACAGTTCGACCAGCCGGTGTCGTGGCAACTTCGAGATGCAGGGAGAGACGGATGACTTCCCCTTGGCCCTGGGGGCTTGCATTTTCTTGATACGCTTCATCGTGTGTCACGGTACTTCAAACAGGGGCAACATTCAATGATAAATTGTTCATAACCTGATCATTCATATATTGACTATGTTTCCTGCCATGCCGGATACTGCGCTGCATGGAAATCGTCAAGATACACATTCACTGACATTCTCTATGAGACTGATACGGGCAGTTCAAAACACTCAACGGCCGTCTTGATCTAGGGCTCTTGTTCACAAAGAATACTTACAGCAGGTACACCATGATCACTCTCCAACATACATCCTGGCTGCTCGCGTTACTGCTGACCGCAGCCGGCTGCAACAACGAACAGGCCAGCAGCGGCGGGCAAGCACCTCCTCCCCCTGAAGTCGGCGTCGCCCAGGTGATCTCGAAATCGGTCCAACAATGGGACGAATACACGGGCCGCATCAGCGCGATCGACACGGTGGAATTGCGCCCACGGGCCAGCGGCTACGTGCAACGAGTGGCCTACAAAGAAGGCCAGGATGTGAAACGGGGCGATTTGATGTTCCAGATCGATCCTCGTCCCTACCGCGCCGCGCTGGATAACGCCGAGGCTCAATTGGCACGCGCACGCGTGGCGCAACGGCTGGAGACCATCCGTAACAAACGCGCCCAATCACTCATCGAGGATAACGCCATCTCGCACGAAGAGCTCGACTTGCGTCGTGCCGCGCAAGCGCAGAGCGCGGCGGATGTGCAGGCCGCCGAAGCTGCTGTGGCCACTGCCAAGCTCAACCTGTCATTCACCGAAGTCCGCGCCCCGGTCTCCGGCCGGGCGAGCCGGGCCCTGCTGACGGTCGGCAATCTGGCGACTGCCGACGACACCCTGCTGACCACGGTCGTGTCGCAAGATCCGATGTACGTCTATTTTGACGCCGACGAAAACAGTTACCTACGCTACAAGGAGCAGGAGCGCAAAAACGAGCGCACAGCGAAGGACAACACCGTGCACGTCGGCCTCGCCAACGAAACCGGCTATCCGCATACGGGGAAGGTCGACTTTC
>DAONAB010000228.1:0-1705 GCA_035400805.1 Nitrospira sp.
TTATCTCCGGCGCGTCCTTCACTGAGGTGCAGGCGCATCTCATACAGGGATCGTCGAGCGCAGGCGTTGAAAAGACGGGGCTCTACCTGCTGGCCGGCGACTATCGCCGCGCGTTGGAAACGTGCGAGCAGGCGATTCAGGAGCATCCGTCGGTCGAGGCGAACGTTCGATTGACCTATGTCTATCAGGCCATTGATGCGTACCTCGAGCAGCTGTCGAAGGACGAAAGCTGGATGGCGGTAGAGCACCTGTACTTGAACCTGGCGTACCGGCATACCGAGGATCTCGTCGATCCGCCGGGCGGTCTCGCGCGCATGGCAAAAGAAATGATCCAAACCAGCGTTCGCCAGCAGTCGGATGTCAGCGCCGCGATGGCGGTGCGGTTGAACAAGGCGGCCTCCGACCGGCTCTGGCAAGAACAGACCCAGTGGCGGCTTGCGCATCCCACCACCTGGTGGCAGGCCTTCCCTGATGCTTGGGTGCAATGACGCGATGGACGCTGAGGGCATGACATGTCCAGGGAAGGAGAGAGGAACCATGATGCAGCAGACGAATCAACGCGGCATCGATATTAAATTATTCGGGGCGCTGTTTGTGCTGGTGGGGTTACTCGATCTGCTGATTATCGAATGGTTCCCCCACTACGCCCTTAAGTTATTCGGCGTGACGATCGCCGGCCCGATGGCCTATGTGGTGAAATTGCATTCCCCCGCCGCGCACTTTTTGATCGGCTACGGGTTCATATTCTTGCGTCCATGGGCGTGGGGGTTGGCCATGGCCTATGGAGGGTTCGGGCTTATCAGTGAGCTAATGAATCAATGGCAATTCGGGTTCCACCAATTGCGCACCGGATTCATGATCACGACGGCCATGTTCCTCTGCTATGTGGCCTGGCGTCGAATGTTGTTCGCCGATCCGCTCCCGCCTGAGGCGCGACTGGCCTCTCCGTCTCGTGAGGTTCATCTATGAGGGGGTTGGTGTGGTTTCGTCGTGACCTGCGGCTTCATGACAACCCGGCCTTGTCGGCGGCCTGCAAGGAATGTGAAGAGATTGTCCCGCTCTTCGTGTTCGATGAACCGTTGTTGCGCAGCCATGTCTTCGGGTCTGCGTGCGTGGCGTTCATGTTGGGGTGCCTGGACGAATTGCGCCGGTCATTGGCCGCGCAAGGGGTGACGCTGGTCTGGCGAATGGGTGAGTCGATTGAGACGGTGCTGCGCACGGCGCAGGACTATACCGTGGATGCCGTCTATTGGAATCGGGACTATGAACCCTCAGCGGTCGCGCGTGACCGTACGGTGCAGCAGCGACTGGCTCAGCAGGGTCGTCTGGTGCGAACCTTCAAGGACCACGTGGTGTTCGAAGCCGAAGAAGTGCGAGGGTTAACCGGTGACCCCTTTCAACGGTATAGCGCGTATCGTGACCGCTGGTGGACTCAATGGCGGTCTGCCGCGCCGGCGCCGCTTCCGGTACCATCGTTTCCCTCGGCGTCTCCAGCGGTGAAGGTGGCGGCTTGGCCCACGGCGCAGGAGTTGGGGTACGAATCGGTACCGATGTGGATCGAACCAGGCGAACAGGCGGCACGCGCCAGACTGCAATGGTTCCTGAAAGGGCCGGTCCATAGTTATGTCAGCGGCCGAAATCTTCCGGCGCAAGACGGGACGTCGAAACTTTCTCCTCATTTGCGTTTCGGGACGATCTCCGCGCG
>DAONAB010000228.1:1805-5490 GCA_035400805.1 Nitrospira sp.
CCGATTGTGGATGCCGGCATGCGCCAGCTGAATCAGACGGGGTGGATGCACAATCGCGTGCGCATGGTGGTGGCCTCATTCCTGGTAAAAGATCTCCGGATCGATTGGCAGAGCGGCGAGCGGTATTTCATGCAGCATCTCGTGGATGGCGATGTGGCGGCCAACAACGGCAACTGGCAGTGGTGCGCGTCCACAGGAACGGATGCGATGCAGGGGTATCGCATCTTCAACCCGACGCTGCAAAGTGAAAAGTTCGATCCTGACGGGCAGTATCTGCGTCGTTACGTGCCTGAATTGGCTTCCGTGGCGACAAAATGGATTCATGAACCGCAGCTCATGCCACAAGACGAACAGATCCGTGTCGGATGCCGCATCGGGTCGGACTATCCCGAGCCCATTGTGAATCACCGGCAGGCTCGGCAGGAGTATCTGGATCTTGGCAAACAGAAGGTGGCGACATGACGACCGCAGCGCTCCGTCTCGGCATCAGCCGGTGTTTGCTGGGCGAAGAAGTTCGTTTCGATGGCGGCCACAAGCGGGATGCGTTCTTGACGGACGTATTGGGGCGTTATGTGGAGTGGGTGCCGGTGTGTCCTGAGGTTGAGGCCGGACTCGGGACGCCGCGAGAAGCGATGCGGTTGATCGGCACTCCACAGCAGCCGCGGTTGGTCGCGATCAAGAGCGGGCAGGATCATACACGCGCCATGGAAGTGATGACGGCCAAGCGTCTGGATGACTTGGCCGGATCGGACCTATCCGGCTTCGTGTTCAAAAAGGATTCACCCAGCTGTGGCGTGGAACGCGTTCGCACCTACAACGAGCACGGTATGCCGGGGCGTAAGGGCGTGGGGCTGTTCGCGCGGGCGTTTCTCGGCCGCTTTCCGCTGATCCCTGTCGAAGAGGAAGGGCGGCTCTGCGATCCGTTGTTGCGAGAGAATTTTATCGAGCGGGTGTTCTGCTACCGGCGTTGGCAGGATCTCATGAATAGCGGCGCGACGAGGCAGGCAGTGGTGCGGTTTCATACCGTTCATAAGTACCTGCTGCTGGCGCATAGCGCGCCGCACTATCGCCAGCTGGGTCGTTTGGTCGCGCGGGTGAACGAGTATCGCCCCAAAGATCTGGCGCTTCAGTATGGCGAACTCTTCATGCAGGCGTTGGCCGTGCGGGCGACGGTGCGGAAGCATGTCAATGTGCTGCAGCACATCCTCGGGCATTTTAAAGAGCGGCTCGATGCGCAGGAAAAAGCGGAACTGCTGGGTGTAATCGAGGATTACCATCAAGGACTCACGCCGTTGATCGTCCCGCTCACCTTGATCAAGCACTATGTACAGATCTTCGATGTCGAGTATATTCGCGAACAGGTGTATCTCAATCCACATCCGAAGGAGCTGATGCTCAGGAATCACGTCTAGAAAGGACGTCATGCCGCATGTCGTGGTGGAAGGCGCCGGTGACCTTCAGGCGCTCTATCAAAAATTTGTCCCGATCCTGCAGCGGGCTGAACAGGAAATTCTCAAGGTCCAGGAGTTCTATCTGGCCAAGAGCGGCAGGGAGGCGCTGCTCGATGCGGTGGTGATCGAACAGGGAGTGGCACGGAGCTTTTTTATTCAGTTGAAGCAACATGAGGCCACCATGACGGTTCGGCTTCTGCCTGCGACGGATCCGGAAAAAACACCTGCGGTGAAAAAAACGATGGCGCTCGTAGCGAAGTTTATTCGCACGGTGTGGCCGGAGAGCCGGTATGGCAAGACCAATTTACAGGAATTCTTAGAGGCTGGTGCGGCGAAGTAAGGATCATTGGGTGTGACATTAAATGGAGGAATGACGCGATGACAACAGTGCGGAAAGGCGTAATTTTGGTGGGGCACGGCGGGATTCCCAGAGGCTGCCCTCAAGACATGGTGACGAAACTCAAGCGGCTTGAGGCGCAGCGGCGCGCGGCGAAGCAACCGGCGTCGGCTGAGGAGATGGAGTTAGACGCCAAGATCCGCCAATGGCCGAGGAATGCGGAGACCGATCCCTATCAGGCAGGGCTTGAGGCGGTGGCCGCTCACTTACGTGCAAGCCTGGGCGACGTGTTGTTTGCGGTCGCGTACAACGAGTTTTGTGCGCCGACCCTGGAAGAATCGGTCGAGCAACTCGCCAAGCAGGGCGCGACCCATATTACGGTGGCGACCACGATGTTTACGCCCGGCGGATCGCACTCAGAAGTGGAGATTCCGGAGATTCTCGAACATCTCCGGCCTCAGTATCCAGGGGTTGAGCTTCGCTATGCCTGGCCCTTTGATCTTGGCCTGGTGGCGGGCACGCTGGCTGAACAGGTCCGACGATTTTCTTGAAAGGCAGGTCGCGGCAAGCCATCAGGAGAAGCCGCTTCGCCCACGAGCCCATGCTGGTGAGTCATGCGCAGACTACGCGCTGTTCTATGGTGCTTCATCATCGGGATTGGAGTCCCGGCCAATCAGCCCTCATCGGTTTTGGGGGCCAGCATTGCGGTCGAAGGCGTCACCTTTGCAGATGAGGTTCAAGCCGGTCACATTACGATGCCGCTTCAGGGCGTCGGGTTGGCGAAGTTTTTGCGCACCATCAACGTCTATGCGGGGGCGTTGTATCTCGGTCCCGGCGTTGCGCCGGACCGGGTGCTGGAGGACGTGCCGAAACGTCTGGAGTTGTCTTACTTCAGAGCCATTCAAGCCGGCGACTTCGGCAAAGCGGCGCTGAAGGTGTTGGCGGACAATGTCCCGGAAGCGACGATCGCTCGGCTGAAGCCTCGCATCGAGCACATGCATGGGCTCTATGAGAATGTGCAACCGGGCGACCGGTACCAGCTCACGTATCTCCCGGGTGTCGGGACTGAATTGTCCCTGAACGGCGTGCGGAAGGGGGTGGTGGAAGGGGCAGACTTCGCTTCGGCCTATTTCTCCATTTGGCTCGGATCGGACCCGATCAATGAGACGCTGAAAGAAGGGCTGCTTCACCGACGGAATGGCCGATAGATGAAAGAATCCATCTGCCGCCCTGGCACGTAGAAGAGGGACAGAGGAGGCGTCTCGTGGTGCATCCGGTGGTCGAACGATTCAAACACACGTATGGTCGCCTGAACGCGCAGTCGCTGGAATTGTTGAATGATCTGTATGGCGAAGACGTCTTGTTTCAAGACCCCTTTCACCGGATCGCCGGACTGCCGGCACTCCGGCGGTATTTCGGGGAGCTCTATGCGCAGGTGGAGTCCTGTTCGTTCGAGTTCGAAGAGGAGATGGTGCAGGGAAACCGTGCTGTGTTGATGTGGACGATGTCGTTGACACATCCACGCTTAAATGGAGGGGCGCCGGTGACAGTGCCTGGTTGCACGCTCATTCGCTTCCGCGACCAGGTGTTCTACCACCGCGATTACTTCGATGCCGGCGCCATGTTGTACGAGCAGCTGCCGCTGATCGGAATGCTCGTTCGGGTCATCAAGAGTCGTATGTGAGTCATGAAGCTCATCAGCGTGGCAGATCGGCATGTCTGGGTGACCGGCGCCTCGACCGGCATCGGCCGAGCTGTGACAATCGAACTTGCGCGGCGCGGCGCCAGAGTGGTCGCCTCCGCGCGAAACGAATCGGCTCTGGACACGCTGGTCCGTGAGTGCGGGGATCGCGTCCAGGCGCTTCCCCTCGACGTGACGGACCGGCAGGCCAATCGC
>DAONAB010000229.1:0-5419 GCA_035400805.1 Nitrospira sp.
CGATCCGCATCCTTGAGCAAATACCCTGAGGCGCCGGCGCGCAGGGCTTCCTTGAGATATTCCTCGTTGGTGTACATGGTCAACATGAGCACCTTTGTTCTCGGGCACTCCTGGCGCATCCGGCTCGTTGCCTCCAGACCATTCATGCCGGACATGGCAATGTCCATTAACACCACTTCAGGCCCCAGTTCTTTGCAGACACGTAGCGCATCGCGGCCATCGCTCACTTCTCCAATGACCTGAATTCCCTCCAGCTTCTCCAGCAGAGCCCGGAATCCCGCCCGCACCAATGTATGATCCTCAGCCAGCAAGACTCTGATCTTGTTCATGCCAATGATTCCTCAGGGCCTTTGGACACCACAGCGTGCGGAAAGGACGCACGAATTTCCGTGCCCGCGGCCGGCGTCGATTCAATCTTGAAGGTTCCTCCGACCAGTCGAACCCTCTCTTCCATGCCTGACAATCCGACGCTAGTGCCGACTCTGGCGCCGGATCGGACTGCGTCTTGATCAAACCCGATTCCATTGTCGCGAATCACCAGCGTCAACGCACAGGAAGAGCGCTCCAGCAGCACGTCAACCTCTTTCGCTTGGGAGTGGCGTACGACATTCGTCAATGCCTCCTGTGCGAGCCGGAAGCAGGCAATCTCGATTTCAGGCGAGGGCCTGCCGGTCACTCCCTCAGCGGAAAACCTCAATTGCCAACCAGCACGTTCCGCTTGTCTGCCAACGTACCATCTCAGAGCCGGCACCAGGCCCAATTCATCCAGCAAAGACGGCCGCAGATCCAACGCCAGACTGCGAACGCGCTGCAGAACCTGCGCCAATATTTCCAAACTGTCCGCAATCTGGTCCTCGACCGGCTCGCAATTGGGATGGGTCCGTAGCTCTCGTAGATTCAGCTTAATGGCCGTCAACGCTTGCCCAATCTCGTCGTGTAGGTCGCGCGCAATCGCACGACGCTCTAATTCCTGAATCTCCATAAGGCGTCGCGAAAGGACCCGTAACCGCTCATTGGCCTCACGCAGGTCGGCGGTGCGCTCCGTGACCCTCACCTCCAATTCTTCATGCGCATCCTTCAAGGCTTTCTGCGCTCGTTTTTGCTCCGTAATATCCGTGTTCAATTCCAGACTGCCGCTCGGCATCCCGGCAGCATCGCGCAGCAAGGTCCACCGACTGGATACGGTGATCTCCCTCCCGGCGCGCGTCTTATGCACGAGTTCACCCCGCCACAGACCTTGCTCCAGAAATTTTTGTTTGATCTCCTCTAACGGGAGTGGAAACCTGGTGCTCAAAAAGTCATGAATATACGCCCCCAGCGCTTCCTCCGCCGACCACCCGTACAGACGCACGGCGCCTTCATTCCAGTACGTAATCGTCTCGTCCTGCAGATCGCGCACCAGAATGGCATCGTTGGCTAAGTCGAGCAACTTCGCCTGACGGCGAAGCAGTGCCTCGGCCTGTAGTTGTCCGCGGCGATCCTTGGCAACGAAGCAATATCCGAGAATGTTTCCAGCCTCATCAGGAATGGCACTGACAGAGAGAAATACCGGAAACCGACAGCCGCTGCGATCCAGATACGTCCACTCGCCTTCGACCATCAGGCCAATGCCGGCACGGGCAACAATGACGCCAAAGGGATCTTGAATGTGGCGTCCCGACTCGGCCGCAAGGGTTTCTCCGTGACGGCGTAATTCATCCGGATCATGGAAGGCAGCCGGAGTCACCTTACCGACCACCGCATCCGCGCCGACGCCGAGCAATCGCTCAGCGGCGCTATTGAAGCCGGTAATGATTCCGTCCGACCTGGTCGAGATGATGAGGACTCTGCTCAGGCCGCTATCATGGGGTTCAAGCATGTGGCTTCTCGCGCGGGCCAGTCCCAACAAGCCCTGACAGGATACAGTCGCACCCTTGGTGGGCAACACCCATACGCGTGTATAGGCGCGCACCTGCCGGCAATCATACTATAGGGCGAGAATTCACGCGACAGCCGGAATGAAAGGATTATCCAGAATCAGGGAGCGGATGGATGCAACCAACATGCGGGTCAGCGATCTAGCCACGACGCTGTTGAGGCTCAGTTTGTCGGCCCACCAACCACACCCCCGTGAGAATAAGGACAATGCCGGCAATCTCCCGCCCCCCTATCGCTTCGCCCAAGATCACAGCAGAGAGTAACAACGCCGACACGGGAATGAGATTCACAAACACACCTGCCCGGGAGGGGCCCACCCCTTGAACTCCAAACAACCACGCTTGTTGACCTAAGGCTGTGGCGAACACAATGAGATATCCTACGGCCAACCAACCGGAAACCGGCACTGCGCTTGTACCGGTGAGTAGCATTTTCTGATCGGTCCAGAGGAGAGGAATTTGCAACAGCAGCGAGAGCGAGAGTGTAGTCCAATTGACGGTCAATGGCGACAGTCGCTCCATCACCTGACGGCCGCCGATGGAATACAAGGCCCAGCTCACCAAGCCCAACAACACCAGCGCCCCACCCAACCAGGGATGGTCGCCCATGGGGGCGTCCCCTCCGATTCCTGAAACGAGTGCGACTCCCGCAAAAGAGACTGCGCAACCGCCGGCCACTTTGCTGAACGGAATATCGCGCACCAGGAGTGAAGACAGGAGCGCCGTAATGGCCGGGCTGGCGCCAATCAGCACGCCAGCGGTGGAAGCCCCGATATAGCGAAGACCGAACAACGTCAGCAGATGATTACCGAGCACGCCCAATCCCAATAAGGAGAGGACCTTGAGGTCGCGGGCCGTCAAGGTCGTACGGCTCCCTTCAGTCCACCACCACAACGGGATCAAAATCGCCAGCGCGCCGATGCCGCGAATGAGCGACGTTTCCACGGCCGAAAACGCCCCGAGTGCCAGCTTTTGCCCGACAATCGACCCGCCCCAGACCAAGGCCGAAATCGTCAGTGCCGCGTAGGCGGCGGATGCGGACGGTTTTTCCATTCAATCGATTCCTGACGACTATACCGACTGCACGATCGAGACCGCGCAACCAGCGCTAGTTAGTGCGACGACTTGGGAGTGATCACCCAGATGCCGTCCCGGATGGTTGCTAACACGGCTGTGACACGCTCATCAGCCGCCACGATCCGGTTGAGGTCCTGAATTGCCGCCGTCCGGTCATCCGGCGGCGGATCGGTGAGGACGTCCCCACCCCACAACACGTTGTCGACCAGAATGACTCCGCGCGGCGACAACAATTCCATTGCGCGCCGATAATAATTCACATAGTTCAGCTTGTCGGCATCGATAAAAATCAGATCGAAGGGTCCCGTCAATTCCGCCATTGTCTCCAAGGCCGGCCCCATTCGGATCTCAATTTGACGACCGTGCGGCGACTGCGCAAAGAATCTGCGCGCCACCGCGGCAGATTCCTCATCCACCTCACACGTGATCACCCGGCCCTGCGCAGGCAAGGCTTCGGCAAAACAGAGGGCGCTATAGCCCGTGAACATGCCGATTTCCAGGACTCGCTCAGCTCGAACAAGACGGGTCATCACATGCAGAAACGCCCCTTCCAGCGGGCCCACCAACATCCGCGCGTATTCCATCGTACGGTCGGTTTCCTCGCGGAGCGCCCGACGAACCGGCGTTTCCGGGAGAGAGCAGGCCGCAGCATAGGCATCGATAGTCGGCGACACGAGATCGGTCATCAGTTTCACTCCAGCAGACAGTTATGCGACAATTCGCCTCGGCCGCGATCATACCACGGACATCGTGGAGAAAGAGCGCACACGTGAAGACCTTGAAGACATTGGAACCGTTGACGACCCGGCTGCTGGAAATTAAGCGTATTCAAAGCGCGGCTTCCGTCCTGTCATGGGATCAAGAAACGTATATGCCGGCAGGCGGCGGGGCCGCCCGCGCCGAACAAATCGCGACGCTGGAAGGTCTGGCACATGAGAGACTCGTGTCGCCTCAGATTGAATCCTTGTTGGCTGAATGGGTCGATCCTACGACCGGACAGGCGGCAGACACCTGGGATGAACCATCGCGGTCGCTATTGCGTGAAATCTGGCGCGACTTCCGGCGCGCGAAAAAACTTCCGTCCGATTTTGTCATCCGCCTGAGCCGTGAATGTTCGTTGGCGCAACAGGCTTGGGTGACTGCGCGGGCGGAAAGTCGATTCGCGAAGTTCCTTCCCTCGCTGAACACGATCCTCGGCCTCAAATGTGAAGAAGCGCAGTATCTGGGATACCAGAACTCACCCTATGACGCCCTGTTGGATACCTATGAGCCCGGAGCCACGGTGGGCCAACTCACGCCACTCTTCGCACAACTTCGTGCGCGACTCGTGCCCCTTCTGAAGCGCGTACAGGCCAGCACGGTGAGCATCGACGACAGCTGCTTGCACTACGCCTTTGATCACACGAAGCAAATCGAGTTCGGGCGTCTCGTCCTGGTCGCCATGGGATACGATTTCGAGCGGGGCCGACTCGATCTCTCGGCTCATCCGTTTACCACTTCGTTTCACCCGACGGATGTGCGGGTGACGACGCGGGTCTTCGAGAAGGATTTACCGTCGTGCCTCTTCAGTTGCATCCATGAAGGCGGTCACGGCCTGTACGATCAGGGCCTGGACCCACGCTATTACGGATCGCCGCTCGGCGAGTCTGTCTCACTCGGGTTTCATGAAAGCCAATCCCGGCTGTGGGAGAACTGTGTGGGCCGGTCGCGAGCGTTCTGGCACTGCTTTTACCCTCTTTTGCAACAGACATTTCCCCAGCAATTGGCCGGCGTGTCCGTCAATCAATTCTATGCCGCCATCAACCGTGTCACCCCCTCGCTCATCCGCGTAGAGGCGGATGAGCTCACCTACAACCTGCATATCATGCTCCGCGTGGAAATTGAACAGGCGCTCATCGAAGGGCGGGCGCATCCGGAAGACTTGCCAAGCCTCTGGAATGACAGCATGCAGGCCTACCTGGGCATTACCCCGCCACAGGACGCAGAGGGGGTCCTGCAGGACGTCCATTGGTCGATGGGGGCCTTCGGATATTTTCCCACCTATACCTTGGGCAACCTCTATTCGGTACAATTCTTCGAGCAGGCGAAACTGGAGGTTCCGCAATTAGAAGAAAACATCGCGGCCGGGCAGTTGATTCCTCTTCGGCAGTGGCTGGAACAAAAAATTCACCGGTGGGGACGGATGTTTACTCCAGACCATTTAGCTCGACGTGTCACCGGTAACGGCGTAAGCCCGGAACCGTTCTTACGCTATCTCGAAACAAAATACGGAGAGCTGTACCGGCTCTAACTTTTTCGGCTTCTACAACAGCACTATCCTCCTCCCCGACTCCGCAGCGCTCTCCTGCCAATGCAAGCATTTTAGGTCCACGAGATTTATCTAGGGCCATAACAGGGCCCTTCAGCTCTGGCGTGCAATTTCGCCG
>DAONAB010000230.1:0-5391 GCA_035400805.1 Nitrospira sp.
ACCTGTGACCTCTGCCTTGTAAGGGCAGCGCTCTCCCAATTGAGCTATCCGCCCGTTTTTTCTCGCTCCCGGCAGATTTTTGGGATGCTATCAACTCCACCAAGCAGTGTCAACCAGGAATCATGCATTATTCTTGCAGGATTTTAGCCCGACGCAGATGATCGCTGCCCGATGCACTATCACCCTTCCGCACGTGACAACGGCGGGATTTGTTGCGTGGAAAACACGCAGTGTGGACTTTTTTCAACTGTGCCGTATCGACATGGGTATAAATTTGCGTCGTCGCAATGTCGGCGTGCCCCAGCATCGCCTGCACAGAGCGCAAATCGGCGCCCCTCTGCAAGAGATGCGTCGCAAACGAATGCCGCAGCATGTGCGGTGAGGGGATCCTCGCGATGCCCGCTCGCTGCGCCCGCGCGCGTAGCAGCTTCCAGAAGGCCTGCCGCGTCAACGGCGTGCCCCGCCGGGTGACGAATACAAAGCGCGACGATCGTTGCTTTAACAGCATCGGCCGCGCACCCATCACATAGGCCTGCACCTCAGCCACCGCAGGCCGGCCGATGGGAACCACCCGCTGCTTATCGCCTTTTCCAGTAATCCCGACATAGCCCACCTCAAGATTGCACTGATCCATTCGCAACGCGATCAACTCGGACACACGCAGCCCGGCGGCATAGAGCACCTCCACCATGGCCCGATCGCGATGATCCTCCGGCACCTCACGATGCGGCAGATCGAGCAACCGGGTGACCTCTTCCATGCTCAGTGTTTTCGGTAGATGCCGCGCCCGCGATGTGCTCCGCAAACTGACCGTCGGATTCGCGGTGACAATGCCTTCTTGCTTCAGAAATCGGAACAAACTGCGCACGGCCGCCAGCGCGCGCGCGCGTGACGAGGCGGCGAGACCACCACGATGCAGATGTCCGAGAAACGCCGCGAGCAGCGGAGGAGAGACCTGACCAGGATCATGGATCTGTTGATCGCGAAGAAAGCGCTGAAACGCCCTCACATCACGCTGATAGGCCGAGAGGGTATGCCGCGAGAGTCCGCGGGCAACCCGCAAGTCATCGCAATATCGCGCAACGAGGGGCTCCAGCGGAAGCGAGTCCGACTCGGGCGAAGCGAGCCCCGTCGCATCACGACGCTTCAACAGTACCCTCATCGGTGATGGTTGGAACCATGCGTGATCGACTATAGCCAAGCCTCTTTCTGAACACAACGCAAACGCCTCAAGTTACCTTGACACCCCAGCACCTGTTTCCTATAGTAGCCACAATCGCGGCGAGAGCGTTCGCCATGCACAGGAGTCAATGGTTCCTCGATCAGTATCCCGCGCCCCGCATCTCCGCGCGTGCAGCGTCGCCCTCGCGGTGGCGCTCCTCGTAGGCCTTGCCACGCTCGGTGAGGCAGCACCAGCGCCAAAAACGCCAGCCGCCCCCCGTTCGAACCAGGCCAAACCGCCCGCGAATACCGCGCAATCCGCCCTCGACCAGGCCAAACGGTTGATCGACGCAGAACAACCCGAAGCCGCGGCCGTCATGCTGCGACGGTTTATCGAAGGCGGTCCGGCACCGGAGTTCCTTGATGACGCCTACCTTCTGATGGCCGCCGCCATGTACGGCATGAAGGAGCATGCGGAGACCATTCGTTACGTGAATCAACTCCTGGGGGAATTCCCCAACTCGGATGTAGTCGACCGGGCCAAACTTCTGCTCGCGAAAACGCACGCACGCGCCGGCAACCTGGACCTCGCGCTGCCTCTGCTCTCGGAAGTGCGCAGTCTGTCCGCTGATCCTGCCATCAAACGCGATGCGCTGCGGCTGACGGGAGAATTTCAGGTACAGAAAAAAGATTTTCTGCGCGCCATTCAAGCCTGGCTCGATGAACTGCCGCTGGATGTCGGCGACCAGGCGCACGAGACCGAGAATCAGATTCGCGAACTGGTCAACGACAAACTGGATGCGCCGGCGCTCATGCGCGTGCGTGATGCCTATCCGAAGACATTCCCCGGAGACTTGGCCTCCATCAAGCTCATCGATCTCCATACCGCTGCGGGAGAAGATCATTTGGTGGAGCGGGACGTGCGCCTGTTCTTGAGCCGCTTCCCCAACCACCCCTATGCCCCGAAAGCCGCCGACCTCCAAAGCGTGGTGCGAACCAAATTCAAAGCGCACCCCTATTCCATTGCCGCAATTTTTCCAATGTCCGGCAAACTCGCACCGTTCGGCACGGAAGTACTGAACGGGATTCAGCTCGCGCTGGAACGCCCCAAAGACGGAGGCGAAAGCCCCTCAATCGGCCTCATCGTCAAAGACACGGAGTCTGACCGCGCGGCCTTCCTCGACGAACTGTCTTCGGTCTTGTCGGATGATCGCCCGCTTGCCGTCATCGGGCCGTTGCTATCGAAAAACCTGCCGGTCATGGCCGAAATGGCCGAACGCACCCACATCCCGCTGATTACCCCCAGTGCCACCGTCCCGAATTTGCGCCGCTTCGGCAATTACGTCTTCAGCACGGCGCTCACCTATGGACACCAGGCCAAAAGAGTGGCGGACTACGCCGTCAAAGAACAGCAGTTCAAACGGTTTGTCATTCTGTATCCCGATACGCCCTACGGTCGCGACCTGGCCCGCCTGTTCGCGCAGGAAATCCGGCAGCAGGATGGAGAACTCATCACCAGTGAACCCTACAAGGAAGGCGACACCGACTTCCGCGCCGTGATCGGCAAACTCAAAGCTGAAGACCTGAAAAAATATGGCGTCGAAGTGCAGGTCGACAACGATCCGGCGAAAACCGGGATCAGGCAAGGCGCAGGCAAAAAAGGGAAACGCCTGCTCTACTCACCGGGATTCGATGCCGTCTTCATTCCTGGACGCTCGCTGGACGTGGGCCTGCTCGCCGCGCAACTGGCGTTTTACGATATCGCCGTGCCGCTGCTCGGAGCCAATGGATGGAATACACCGGACTTCGCGCGCGTGGCCGATCGTAGCGTCGAAGGCAGCGTGTTTACCGACGGGTTTTTTGCCGACAGCACCAGTCCCGTCGTGCAGGAATTCGTGGAACGTTATCGCAAACGCTTTCAAGCCACGCCGTCGCTCTTTGCCGCCCAAGGCTATGACGCTGCACGACTGGCGGTGGAAGCGATCCGGCGGGGCGCGACCAGCGGCGAAGCCGTCCGCGACTATTTGATGCTGCAGCATGACCTGCCGACCTTGAGCGGGCCCAGCGGGTTTAATCCCGACGGGACTCTCAATCGCCACGTCTTTCTCATTCAAGTGAAACAAGGCAAATTCGTCCCCCTGGAGTAGCCCTGCCGCTCGGGGACATCAACACATCGGTTCGAGATAGGGAGTGATGGCATGACGACGCGGAAGCGAGTACTCAGCGGGATGCAGCCGAGCGGGCTGCTCCATCTTGGCAACTGGTTGGGGGCGCTGGAAAACTGGAACGCGCTGCAGGCCCAATACGACTGTTATTTTTTCGTGGCGGACTGGCACGCCCTCTCATCCAACTATGCCGATACCAGCCGGCTCCGCGAATACGTGCGGGAGCTACTCATCGACTGGCTGGCAGCCGGCATCGACCCGAAGCGGGCGACCGTCTTCGTGCAGTCGCAGGTTCCGGATCACGCCATCCTGCATCTCTTGTTCTCTATGATCATTCCGGTATCCTGGCTGGAGCGGAATCCGACTTACAAGGAGAAGCAAGAGGAGATCAAGGAGCGCGACCTCAGCACCTACGGGTTCCTGGGGTACCCGGTCCTCCAGGCAGCCGACATTCTCATCTACAAGCCTGATTTCGTACCGGTGGGCAAAGACCAATTGCCGCATCTGGAGCTGACGCGGGAGCTGGCGCGCCGCTTCAACAGCCTCTACGGCTCCGTTTTTCCCGAGCCCCAAGAGCACCTCACAAAGTTTCCGAAAGTCCTCGGCACCGATGGACGCAAAATGAGCAAGAGCTACGGCAACGCCATCAACCTGTCCGATACGGAAGCCGTTGTCCGCCAGAAGCTCAAGACCATGATTACCGACCCCGCGCGGGTACGGCGCACCGATCCCGGCAATCCCGACGTCTGCCCCGTCTACGACTTTCACAAGATTTTTTCGCCGCTTCCGGTCATTGAACAGGTGAATCAGGATTGCCGCAAGGCCGCGATCGGGTGCATCGACTGCAAAAAAATGGTCGCTGATCGCGTGGTGGAGCGCCTGGCCCCGATGTGGGAGGCACGCGCGAGCCTCACGCAACATCCCGGACGCCTCGATGAAATTGCAGAGGACGGGCGCCGCCGCGCGACCGCCGTCTCGTCGCAGACGATGGCCGAAGTGCGGGAGGCCATGAAGATCTAGGCTCGCGGATAGAGAGAACTAGGCAGGCTTCGCCAGTTTGCGCCAGACATCGGTTAACTGGCGCTGAACCGGCCCTCGAATCTTCGTGATAGACAACCCGAACTCATTCGGGCGACACCATCGCACGGTGGCCGCATCGATGAGGATGGGATTGGCATTGTCACCGGGGAAAATGCACAGTTCGACTTCCGACCCCACCAGCACTTCGACAGGACTGATAATCCGGCAGCCGCCTGGAGAGAGATCCGTCAGGTCCCCGTCACCGGCCAGCATCTTGCCCTTCATCGAGAAATGGCTGCGAAACTGGACGTGAACCCGCTCATGTTTGCGTTGGTTTCTCATCGTGCAGTGGCCTCCGTGCCTGTCACCAACTCAGGCTGTTGCGCATCAGGAGTACGATAGGATAGAACCGGGCAAAAGACCAGCACTGCATACTTCTTAGCGAACCGCTCAACGGCCCCAGCTACCCGCTCCACCCGAACGAATCCTGTCATCGAGATAACAGGGTGCGCCCCCCCTGTCCGACACCTTGTGAGTCGAGTGCGCGATCAAAGCGTTTCGGGCTTTGGCTCACGCGAAGACTTGCCGACCGCATCCAACAGATCTCGCCCCACGATAATCGGCGCGTGAAAGTGAATCGCGAGGGCGATAGAGTCCGAAGACCGGCTATCGAATACTTTTTCCTGCCCCTGAAACGCCACCGTCAAGCTTCCGTAAAAGGTACCCGCCCTGAGCGTAATCACCGTCCGGACTACCCGTCCACCAAACGCGTCCAGAATCGTATGCATCAAATCATGGGAGAGCGGACGAGGCAGGTTCTCACCGGTCAGGGCCGCCTGAATGGAAGCCGCCACCGTATCGTCGACAAAGACGGGAATCGTTTCGCCGTCTGCAGAAAGGAGTACCACCGGACCATGATCGGACAAGCCCACCCGGACCTGACTGATCGTGACCTGGGGAGAAGGCCCCGGTTCGTCGGCACGCACATCTGACGCGAAGAGTCCCAGCAGGAGGAAAAGCAGCGGACAGACCAACCAGCGCCGAG
>DAONAB010000231.1:0-5388 GCA_035400805.1 Nitrospira sp.
AACAGGCGGACCTTGCCGATATCAGGGCCGCGATATGAAGGCGACGCACTTGGGCATGCAGATCAGCTCAGCGGACTTCGGGGCGCTGGTCCAGGACCTGGTGGCGGCGCTCGATAAGTTCAATGTGCCCGCGGGGGAGAAGGGCGAGCTCCTGGCCTTACTCGGTCCGATGAAGAAGGATATCGTCGAGGTGCCGTAAATGAGTGACGGCGGGGCCGGCCTTGTGCCGGTCCTCGCCCGACGGCATGCTATCTTAAGGCTGACGGCCGACGTCAACGAGGGCGGTGGCGAGTCGGCGAAGACGCTGGAAGTAGCCCAGGCTGTCATCCGTCAGCTCCTCGAGAAGGCCATCCAGATCGGCGACACAATCTTCAAGAATCGCGAGACGGTGGCCGTCCATCTCCGGTTCTCCGTCGAGATAAAACACCGCGCATCCGCCGATCACGGTATCCAGCGTCATCAACTGGCCTTCATTCGGGCTGGAAAATTGAGGCCAGCCCTCGCGGCTGTGTTCTTCCCAGAGAGAGGCGATAGATTGGCGGCTCATAGGCTGCTACTGGCCAAGGTGAAGCGGGGAGTGACACGTTATCCGTGCAGCAACCCTAACGCATGCAGGAGCAGGACGGCAAGCGTGCAGAGCCAGAGACCGAAGAATCGATAGTCCACGGCCTCGCGCGTGAAGCACCAACTCAACACAGGCGTCCGCCAGGAGGCCGGTCCCCATATGAGGAAGCCGCTTTTGAGGGCCATCGCTCCACCGGTAATCCACCAGAGCGGTTGGTAAGGCAAGGGGGGTGACAACATCACCAAAATGATCCCGAGCCCGATTCCAATCGCCTGCCAGCGCAGCAGGTGCGGGCTCTGGTCGAGGGATTCCTGCAATCGCCGGATGACCAGCAAGGGGGCGCTCAATAAGGCGAGACCGTCGGCCATCCACATGCCGGCGATGGCCGCGAGGATATATCGGGTCATGGTTCGAACCGCAGGCTCAGCATAATCGCAGTCTACGGGTAGAGCCCGCGTTGAAGATGGGCCTGGGCCACCTTGTCGATGCCCGACATGAGGGCCGCCATCCGCATCGTCGTTCGCCGTTCGAGCGAAAAGTGCAGGGTTCTGTGGAAGGCGCTCGTGATGATGTCCTGTAACCGGTCTTGAATGTCCTTTGCTTTCCAGAAGAATCGCTGCACGTCCTGCACCCATTCAAAATAGGACACGATCACGCCCCCCGAGTTCGCCAGAATATCGGGAATGATAAAAACTCCCTTATCGGTCAGGATGCGATCGGCTTCCAGCGTCGTGGGGCCGTTCGCGCCCTCGGCCAGAATGCGGCAGCGCAACTTCGCCGCGTTGGCGTCGGTGATTTGTTCGGACAGGGCAGCAGGAACCAGGACGGTGCAGTCCAGTTGAAGCAATTCTTCGTTGGTGATCGATTCGCCCAATTTGATGTCGCGCAGCGGCACATGGTGTTCGTGGTACTGACGCCACAGATCCGGAATGTCGAGACCTTTAGGGTTGTACAGCCCGCCGCTCACGTCACTTACCGCAATGACCCGCGCGCCGACCTCTTGCATGATGCGGGCCGTATGGGAGCCAACGTTGCCGAACCCCTGAACCGCAACCGTGGCTGTTGAGACATCGAGTTTCAAGTGTTGGAGCGCTTCCAGGGTCACATAGACCACCCCACGACCGGTCGCGTCTTCCCGCCCCAGGCTCCCACCAATGGACAAGGGCTTTCCCGTGACGACGCCTTGCACCGCATAGCCGACCTGCTGGCTGAACGTGTCCATGATCCAGGCCATCACCTGTTGGTCGGTTCCGACATCAGGCGCGGGAACGTCCTTGTCCGGGCCGATGAGGGGGAAAATCTCCGCGGCATATCGCCGGGTGAGGCGTTGGAGTTCCGCGCGGCTCAATTGTTTCGGGTCCACTCGCACGCCACCTTTCGCGCCGCCATAGGGCAGGTCGGCCAAGGCGCATTTCCACGTCATCCACATGGAGAGGGCGGCGACTTCGCCCAGGTTCACCTCGGGATGGTACCGGATGCCGCCTTTCGAAGGACCACGGGCCGTATCGTGCTGGACGCGGTATCCCGTGAACACTTCGACACGGCCGTCATCCATGCGGACCGGCACGCTGACGATCAGCGAGCGCTGCGGCAGTTTCAGCCGTTCGCGCAGGTTGGTGTCCAGCTGCATGGCTTCGGCCGCTTCATTAAACTGCGCGACCGCCAAACGGAAGGTGTGGGTATTCAGCTCAGTCATCAGGGCGCTCCTTCAGGGTTGGATGGCGCATGAATAGAGGAAGGGGAGAGATCTCGCTCCGGTTGTGCCATCAAAGTCGCGAGCCGTTCAAGAGCCACGGTTTCGGTCCAGGCGAGATGAAACCGTGCGGCAAAGAGTGCGGCAAGCTGTTGCTGCACCGCATGAAGGTCTGGCGTGGTATCCATGAGCGCCGCCATCGAGGTGACGTGGCAACCGGAGATGCCGCAGGGAACAATGTGAGAAAAGGGTTCCAGGTCAGGGCACACGTTCAATGCGAAGCCGTGCGTGGTAATGCCGTGAGAAATACGCACGCCGATCGACGCGATTTTGGACGGGCGGTCGCCGCCGACCCATACGCCCGGCAGGCCCTCACGCCGATGGGCTGTGATGCCCCACTCGGCCAGCGTGTCGATTAACACCTCTTCCAGCAGGCGCACATAGGCTTTCGGTCCCGCACAATAGTCGGTCAGTCGGAGGATGGGATACCCCACCAGCTGTCCCGGCCCGTGGTACGTAATCGATCCGCCGCGCTCCGTCCGGATGACGGGAATGCCGGTCTCTTGCGAGAGCTGGTCTTCTCCCGGCCAATGCCGGTCCTGCGTTGTGCGCCCCAGCGTATAGACGGAAGGATGTTCGATGAGGAGAAGCAGGTCGCGGCAGCGGTTGGCGGCCCGTTCGGCGCGACAGGTGCGTTGCAGTGTCCAGGCTTCGTCATACGGCATGGCTTGGCCGTAGACCAAGGTCGCGGGTCGTGGTGCATCGTTCTGGTCCATGGCTTCCGTGCCGCTAAAGGGCTCGACGGCTGCATGGGGGATGAGATGATCGAGGCTCATGGCTTATGGCCGTGGAGGCCGGGTCGTGAAATGATGAGCGTCGACGTTCCCGACTTGCCCTGCGTGGCGACCTGGAATGCCATCTGCCCGTTGGCATGTTCGATGGCATGCCAGAAATCCCCCACATTGTAGAGCGGACGGTTATCAATGGCCGTGACCACATCACCGGACTGTAACCCCGCTTGTCCGGCCGGTTTCGCCTGGTCCACTTGCAGCACGAGGATGCCTCGATCGCTCTCGAGATCAAAACTCGCCGCGACGCTTGGGGTGATGGTCAGGGGAGTCAGTCCCAAGTCCGGCCGCTCGACGGATCCCCGCGCCATCATCGATTCGATATGTGAGGTCATGGCTTCGATGGCAATGGCGTAACTGATCGCTTGCGCCGACGGGGCAATGGCGACATTGATCCCGACAACCTGGCCAAAGCGATCGACCAGCGGTCCACCGCTGTTCCCCGGGTTGATGGCGGCATCCGTTTGCAGCAAATCGTAGAGGGTTTCCCCTTCCGGCGTCAGCACTGAACGGTCCAGCGCGCTGATCACACCGACGGTCACGGTCGAACCGCCCTTCAACGCCAGCGGGTTGCCGATGGCAATGACGGTTTCTCCAATCTCGAGGGTGGTGCGCTGGCTGAATTCGGCAGGCACGAGATCGGGGGCCGTGATTCTGATGAGGGCGAGGTCGAGGAGAAAGTCACGGGCGACAACGCGACCGGGTGTGAGCCGGCCCGTGGATAATCCGACCACGACACTGGTCACGCCTTGAACGAGGTGATTGTTGGTGAGGATATAGCCGTTGGTATCGAGAATGATGCCGGAGCCGGATCCCGACGGCGCACCATGCTGCGAACCGCCCTGCGGAATTCCGCGTGTCAGCACGGTGACCACGGAGGGGCGCACTTTCGACACGACGGAGGGCACTGAAAGCTCGGTCAACGAAGCGGCATGGGCACGCTGGCGCTCTACTCCGAATGCCGAAAGCGTAATACTACACAGGAAGATCGAAAGCATGCACCGGACTGGTCGATGAGTCCGGCCGCATCTGGGTGGTGAGCCGGGACTGTAGGGGCCTGTCACCATAGGACGTCGATCCTCCGTCCGCGCATTCTCTCACACTCGCACGGAGGGCGAAAGCGCGCGCAAAACAAAACGGGCGAGGCCGAGGCCTCGCCCGTCTCCTGTTCCTGTGGGTCCTGCCGTTGTTATTTGAGTGCGGCAAACATTTCTTTGACCATGGGAGTTTTGAGCTTCTTCAACGCCTTGGCTTCGATCTGCCGGATGCGTTCGCGCGTGACCGACAGATGTTGCCCCACCTGCTCCAGCGTCCGTGCTTGGTCTTCGCCGATGCCGAATCGCAACCGGATCACCGTCTGTTCTCTTGGCGTTAACGTCCCGAGAATGCGGTCCATCTCGCGGGTGAGTTCCGTGCGATTCACATGGGCGTCCGGCGGCACGGCCTGCTGGTCGGGCAGAAGTTCGCCGAGTTCCGTTCCTCCATCGCCGACTTGATGTTCCAGCGCCACCGGTTCTTGAAACGCCTGCATCGTTTCTTGCAGACGATCGGGCCGCATCCGCATCATGGAGGCCACTTCCTCCAGCCGCGGCTGGCGACCCAGCTGCTGCACGAGCCGGCGTGACGCCCGGAGAATGCGATTCGAGGCTTCCGTCTGGTGCACAGGAATTCTGATTGTCCTCGATTGATCGGCAAGGGCACGGGTAATGCCTTGCCGGATCCACCAGGTCGCATAGGTGCTGAACTTGAACCCCTTGCGGTGCTGGTAGCGCTCCGCGGCCTTCATCAAGCCGATGTTGCCCTCCTGCACCAAGTCGAGCAAGGTGAGGCCTCGCCCCGTGTAGTGCTTCGCGACATTCACGACCAGACGAAGATTGCAGCGCACCAACTCGTCCTTCGCGGTCTCCAGCGTCACCCGTGAACTGCGCAGTGTGGACAGGCAGGCGTCCAGCTCTTTCCGCACCGCTGCCGGCACTTTGGCTCCGGCGATGGTGTCTGATAGCAGGTGTTCGAGCGCACGCTCCGCTTGATTCAGCACCGTGGCCGACAGGCCACTCAGCCGTCGCACCGTTTGCAGTGTTTCGATGTGTTCGGCCGCACCCTCAACACGTTTCAATCCCGCACTGGCTTTCACAGCTTGTAAGAGTGTCTGACGAATCTGGCGCGTGCCGAGGTCGAGTTGCTTGGCCAGTTCGATTTCCTCATCTCGTTCCAGCAGTCCCCGCTCGCCGAATGAACGGAAATATAATGATTCCAAAAGAAATGGGGATGAGGCTGAACGC
>DAONAB010000232.1:0-5370 GCA_035400805.1 Nitrospira sp.
CCGAAAGTCCCTGCAATGGGTCCGTGTGAATGACTGGGGAAGATGGCAGCGCAACGGGAAGCGGCGCCACGCTTGTGCCGATAATGGACAGTCGGCCTGCTAGATACTGCTCGCGACAGGCACGTCGCTGTACCTTCCCGCTGGACGTCTTTGGAAGGCTTCCGGCCTGAATAAAGATGATAGTCGACACATGCAGGTCATGCTGCTCCGACAGGGCCGCGCGTATGGCCGCGGCCACGTCCTCGGTGGAGAACGGCAACGCCTGACGCTCCACTTCCTGAACCAGCACCACCGCTTCCTCGCCAGCCTCCTCGACCGTGAACGCCGCCGCACCTCCGGGCCGAAGCACACCATGGCAGGACTCGACCGTTCGTTCGAGATCTTGGGGATAGTGGTTGCGGCCTCGAACAATGAGAAGATCTTTTAACCGTCCCGTCACGAAGACTTCGTCATTCTTCACAAACCCGAGGTCGCCCGTGCGCAAGAACGGCCCCTCTCCGGTCTCCGCGAGTCTGGCACCAAATGTTCGCGCAGTTTCGTCGGGGTTGTTCCAATAGCCTTGTGTGGTGCTGGCGCCGGACAACCAGATTTCACCGATCTGTTGTAACGCGCAACGGGAGCGCGTTTCAGGATGGGCGATCACGACGCGCGTATCGCCCACCGGCATGCCGCATCCAACCACCCGCCGAACCGGCCCTCCGTCCGCGCGCGCTTCGATGACCGCTCCCTGCTCCAAGGCGGCGGCATCCAGCGTCGTCACTGTCGGCGCCACCCCGGTTCGTTTTAACGAAATCAGGAGCGTGTATTCCGCCATGCCGTAGGCCGGAAAGAAGGCGTCGCGCCGGAATCCGGATGGCGCGAACGCTTCGGCAAACCGTTCGATGGTGTCCGGTGCGATAGGCTCTGCTCCACAGCTCGCCACCTGCCAACCGGAAAGGTCTAGTCCTGCCCGTTCCTCAGGCGTCGTCGCGTCCACACAGCGACGATATGCAAAGTTGGGCGCGCCGCTATGCGTGACCGCATAGCGTTGAATCGCCTCGAGCCATCGCAAGGGACGTTTGAGGAATGTGAGCGGCGACATGAGATAGGAGGGACGACCGATCCACGCAGGCTGAATGATGCCCTTTACCAATCCGTAGTCGTGGAAATGCGGCATCCACGACAGGGTGACCGATCCGGCATCGTATCCACCGGCCTCGGTAATGCACCGGCTCTGAGCCGTCATATTCCCATGGCTCACCATCACCCCTTTCGGGGCCGAAGTCGAGCCGGAGGTATATTGCAAATATGCGAGGTCTGAAGACTGCGACTGCCGGTCGGTCCAGCATGAAGGATCGGCAGAACGCGCTTGGTCGGTCGAAACCCACTCGTCTAGCAGGGTGGTGAATTCCTGCGACCTGAGCGTCTCCAGCATCTGGGAGGTAGTCAAGGCGCCGGCGGCGCCAGAATCTTCGGCGAGGCGTTGGACGCGCAGTACGCCGGCCTTCAGGCGGAATGCATCCGGAGGGGGAACCGGCACGGCGACGAGGCCGGCGAAAACTGTTCCCCAAAACGCTTGCACGAACTCAAGCCCCGGGGGATACACGAGCAGAAGGCGCGCGCCCGGCGCAAACCGGGTGTGCAAATACCCGGCGATCGAACGAGCGCGGACCAGCAACTCTCCATACGTCAGGACGGCATCGGCGCTCAAGCCTTCCCGAAGAAAGGCGTAGGCCGTCTGGTCAGGCTGATGCTCAGCCCGCCAACGCAGCACATCAAGAATGGTGTCGCCGGCTGGAATGGTGACCGGTGGATGTCTGACCACAGAATGCTCAACCCCAGTGGGATCAGGAGGCGTACGCAGAACTCTGCCGTAGACTTATTCGGATTTTCCCTCGAAAATCATAAGACTGACGACGATTTCCACCCGGCTGTCCTCTACGAGGTAAGTCTACGGCCTCATGGGGACATCACAAAATGGAATCACGTTTCCCCCCGTTCCAGGGTTTCCCGTAATGATGGAAAGAAATTCCACCCAACCTCATGATTTCATTTGAATCCTGGCATTCGTCAGGGTAAGCTGCATGACCTTGTCGGCCAAGGAACGGAGAGGTGCGAGAGCGGCCGAATCGGACGGTCTCGAAAACCGTTGTCCTGAAAGGGACCGTGGGTTCGAATCCCACCCTCTCCGCCATACAACAGGTGCTCGTCCCGAAGCCGTGCTCCATTCATGGCACCCAGAGAGCGCGAATCCCTCTCCGCCCAAGAACAGAAGGGTGCCCCATTTAGGCGCCTTCCCGTTTCCTCTGAAGATTCACGCAGTTCTCTTCGCCACCTGTCGCAAACCGGTGTGGCACCTACCGAAGATCGTACCGTCCCCTTCCTCTAGTGGTCTATTCGCCTCCGCCGGGCCAGGGTAGTCTCTGGTCCACACAGGAGGACCACATGTTTGAACAAACCGACGCTGCGCTGGTGATGACGTTGTTGGCTTTGGGCGGGGTCGCGCTGATGGCGGATGAAAAACTGGGAACCACCTGTCTGCAGATGGTGAAATGGATTCGCACAAGGGGCAGGTACTAACCGGCTCGCGTTCTCAAGCCTCTCCGTAACTCGACCATAGCCAGGGTATCGCGTTCACAGTATCGCAGCAGTGCCTCTTGAATCTGGGCTTTCTCGATCCAATCGGTCACGGTAAAAATCATGCGGCTGTATTCACACGCCGCCACACCCCCATCCCGAATCACCAAGTCGGCATAACTCAGGGACGGCACGACGGCCGGCAAGACGGTTTTGATCGAGTAGCTGCCCTCGAACGCCGGATGATAATAGTGATCCCGGATGATCACATGAAGATCCCACAATCTCCCCACCACCCGCTTCAACTCCTTGCGTAGCGACGGGAAATCCTCCGCCAACCGTTCGAGCACCGACCGTTCATAACTCGAATAGACGCAGATGCTGCCCGTCTGTCCGAGCGACTCCAATAAGGTGATGGCTAACTCTTCCCTGGGATCCCGTTCATCCCGGCAGAGAAATTCAGCATGCGTCAGCGAGCCATCAGGCTGCTCGATGTGATTGGACCATTGAGTGGGAATGACCTGGTAGGGTCTGGTATCCACGAATTTCGGCACCGCCGGCATGAAGGTCTCAAAATCGAGATGGTGGACGGGATAGACAATCGTTTCCAACGCCGACCGCAGGCCTTCGCCCACCCATTCCCGGTTCTCTTTCACCCGCCGTTGCACCAGCGTGAGTGCGACATGATCAGGAATCTCGTCGATCGTCTCAATTCCTAATTCACGCAGCTGCACGACCGTCTTGCTGCTTCCCGGCAGATGATAGATCCAGCGAGCCGGTTTGTTTTCGATGCAATGGTTCCAGAAGGGACATTCATAGGGGCTTTGGCAATGTTCATCGGGTGTAATACCAGGGGCTGACATGGCCTCCAGCATGGTCTGCATGGCGGCCAGTCGAGCGGGCACCTCGGGCAATCGCGGCCGCACAGTCTCCGTCAGTGAGCGGATGCCGAAGAGCTGCTCGAGATCGAGATGCCGCCCGTCAAATACGTACTGGGTGTTCACATGCATCAGACAGATATCCACCAACGCCAGTCCCAGTCCATCCAGAACGTAGCTCTGGATCGTCAGATCATCCACGTGGGTCGCCTTGACCTTCGTGGACGACTTCACCTCCACGAGTCGCCAGGTCGGTTGCCCGAGCTCGTCCACTCCGACGCGTTCCAGCACGTCGACGCGAATCAAGACCTGGTTGAATTGAAAGGCCCCTTCAAAGATCGCCGGGACCGTAGGGTCTTTCAGTAGTTCGGCTGTTTGCGCCAACGCTTCCTGAGATTGACGATACCCGGCCGTGACAAGACGGCCACCGGGGAACCGTTGTCGGGCCAGCTCGCCGAGATCCGTGCCCATATCCAGAATGGCCTGCGTGGCGGCATCCGGTTTGGTCGCCAACCCCGGAGCATGGATCTCCAGGTACAGACGCTTATGACATTGCAGGCCCGAAAGGTATCGCGATTTGGATAACCGATAGGAGGTGCGTGCGGCAGGCTCAGGTGAGATCAACATAGGCTTCTGCAGGCTACCGAAGCACGACGTGAGTTGTCCAGTCCCGTCCGGCAAGCGAGAGACTCCACGAAGCGGACCCGGTTCTGTTAGGATGACGCGGCATGGCAAACGGCATCGCCCAGATCAGACGCTCCGTCCTCACGCTCGCACTTCCCGTCACCGTCAGCAGCCTGTTGCAACGGGCCGAAGGCATCGTCGCCGTCTTCCTCGTTGGAGGATTGGGCGCCGTGCCCATTGCGGCCGTCGGCCTGGGCCAACTATTGGCCTTTATCGCCACGACCCTCGTGTCCGGTCTCTCAGTGGGCTCCAATGTCATCATGGCGCAATTGTGGGGAGCCCGGCGCTACGACGACGCCGGTGAGGCCGCGCGCCATTTCCTCGGACTGTCCATCCTGATTTCCCTCGGTCTCCTGACGTTCGGCCTGCTCATGAATCGGCTGGCGATGGAGTTGCTCGGGGCACAGGCAGACGTCATACGCCTCGCGCTCCCCTACTCGAACCTGATTTTTCTGCTCATCCCGTTCACGATCCTGCTGCAGGTCCTCTCCTCGATCTTGCAAGGTACGGGCGACACCAAAACGCCGATGCATGCGATGATCGTGGTGAATCTGCTCCACATTGCCATCGCGATTCCCCTCATCTATGGGCACTGGGGGCTCCCGGCATTGGGCATCAATGGCGCCGCCATTGCGGTCGGCATCGCGGAAGCGACCGGATGTTTGTACCTGCTCAGACGCTGCCGACCCAAGCTCCGGCGCTCCCACCGATTCCGGCTCGATTTGATTCGCACGATCTGGCACGTGGGGGCACCGGTCTCGGGTGAGCGCGTCGTCCAGCAAGCCGGCATTTTGCTGTACACCAAGATCGTGTTGATGTACGGCACCGTTGCGTACGCGGCCCACCAGGTCGGGTTGTCGATTGAGTCCCTGTCGTTTCTTCCGGGGTACGGCTTCGCGATCGCGGCCGCCACGATGGTGGGACAGAGCATCGGCGCCGGCAAGTACACCCGGGCGAAGCTCGAAACCTGGGAAGCGAACAGACTGGCCGCCTACATGATGTCAGGCATGGGAGTAGTCTTTTTCTTGTTCCCCTATGCGCTGCTCCGCGCCTTCACCAGTGATGAGGCCGTCGTTGAGTTGGGCACGCTGTTTCTGAAAATCGTGGCCCTGCTGCAGATTCCGCTCGCGCTCACGATGGTGGTGGCCGGCTCCCTGCGCGGAGCGGGTGATACGCGGTTTGTCATGATCGCGACGATGATCGGGATGTGGGGCGTGCGAATCCCCTTGGCCATCGTGGCAGGCTACTGGCT
>DAONAB010000233.1:0-5333 GCA_035400805.1 Nitrospira sp.
AGCAAATGTCTTGTCTGGAGTCATAGATATCCGGTGTCCGCACCAGCCGTTCGAAATTGAGGCCGGTCACCCAGATGCCGAAGAGAAAGACCGCGTTGCACACCACCATCATCACGACGCTGATGCCGGACGCAAATCGACGGACCTTGGTCGCCCTTATGTGAGCCGCGGCACTTGCCTCGGGTGACTCAGGGAGGCTCTCTGAAGTTGAGTCCACACGTTCACCATCCGCTACGTCCCTTGTACCATAATCTGGGAGAAATCAGCGAACGACATGAACAAATCGTCGACCGTTTTCAAGAGCGACAGCCGGTTGCTGCGCACTGCCGGATCGTCGGCATTCACCATCACCGCATTGAAAAAGTCGTCGATCGGACCCTTCATCCGGACCAGCACGTCCAGGGCCTGCCCGTAGTCCCCGCTGCGCATGGCCGCCGCGTAGGCCGCATGACTGTTCTGGACCGTCTCGTGCAAGGCCGTTTCGGCAGCCTCGCGGAACAACCCGGATTCCACCGGCTTACGGTCCCACTGCTCTTTTTCGGTCAGCCGGTGCGCGCGTTTGAATCCCACGATGAGCGGATCGAACTCCGCCCGCAGGGTGATCTGCTGCAGCGACTGCATCTTGTCGAAGAGGTCGGTGAGATCGATAGACTGGCGATCGGCCGATTTCAGCACGGCCTCCATGACATCGTCCCGCAATTGGTGCGCACTTTTCCCATAAAAACGGACCCGCTCGAACAGAAATCCGATCACATCCGGCGCGCCGCCTTTTCCCGTAGGAGGCGCAGCCGCCACCTGCTGACTGGCCAATCCCTCCTGCGCCGCCCGCACGGCCTGCGCCAGATTGAGCCGCAACCGGCTCTCGATGAGAATCCGCACGATCGCCGTGGCGTGGCGTCTGAGAGCAAAGGGATCCTCGGAGCCGCTCGGGACCAAACCCACCAGGAAAAATCCGGCAATGCTGTCCAACCGGTCGGCCAGGGAGAGCACCTTGCCCGCCAGTGACTCCGGTAACTCGCCTTCCATCGCCCGTGGCAGATACTGTTCGCGAATCGCTACGCTGACGGTCGCCGATTCCCCGTCGTGTTTCGCATACTCCCCGCCCATCATGCCCTGCAGGGTCGGAAACTCGCCGACGATCCCCGTCAATAGATCGGCCTTGCTGAGTTCTGCCGCACGCCGACACTCGTGAATCAATGCCTCGTCACCAACCTGCCCGGCCACATGCGCTGCCATCGCCACCACACGCTGCGTCTTTTGATGCAGACTGCCGAGTTTCTGGTGGAACGTGACCGCAAGCTGTTTCGCTACTCGATCCGCCAACGACGTCTTACGATCCTCGTCGAAGAAGAATTTCGCGTCCGCCAAGCGGGCAGCCAGGACCCGTTCGTTGCCCTCGCGGATCAGCTGCATGTTAGACAACTTCATGTTCGTGACCGCGAGGAAATTCGGCAACAACGCGCCCTTGGAGTCCACGAGGGAAAAATACCCCTGGTGCTCCTTCATGGAGGTCATCAGAATTTCTTTCGGGAGTGCGAGATAGTGCGGCTTGAAAGACCCCAGAATTGTCAGCGGGCATTCCACCATATAGACGGCCTGCTCCAGCAACTCATCGTCCTGATGCAAATGTCCACGCGCGGATTTGGCCAACGCGGCCAGTTGCTCGAGGATCATGGCCCGCCGGCGGTCCTGATCCACAATCACGCTGTGGCGCTCAGTCTCCTTCACATAGTGCGCGATGGATTTAATGGGAAAGCCCTTCGGGCTGGACACCTTTGCACCCAGAACGCGATGCCCCTGGCTGAGATTCCCGGCCTTGATCGTCGCAAATTCAATCGGCAGAACCTTGCCACCACAGAGGACCACCAGCCAACGCACCGGACGAGCAAAACGCACGCCAGTCTGGTTCCAGTGCATGGCCTTGGGGAACGACAACTTGGCCAACAACTGCGGCAAGGCCTGCGTCAGCACCGCAGCAACCGCCTGCCCCTTCTCCTGCTTCACGGCAAACAGATACTCGCCTTTGGGCGTCTGCCGGACTTCCAGCGCTTCAACCGCCACGCCCTGGCCTGTAGCAAACCCGATAGCGGCTCTCGTGGGCTGACCTGACTGATCGAAGGCCACAGCTTTCGACGGCCCCATTGCTTCCTTGACGGCGGAGGCCTGCTGGAGCGCCAGTCCTTCGACCAGCAACACAAGCCGCCGCGGTGTACCCATCGTCCGCACAGCGCCATAGGTGAGACGCGATTCCTTCAGCAACGTCTCCGCGCCCTGCTGCAAGGCGCGTAAGGCCGGGGCGACGAACTGATAGGGCAACTCTTCCGTCCCGATTTCGAGCAGCAATTCCGTTGTGGCCGGCGTCTTGGCGCGTGCGGGAGATGCAGATTTCTTCGCGCGTGAAACAGACTTGGTCTTGGGTTTTTTAGATGGCATCGTGGAGTTGGGTCCGCAGGCTACTTGGTAGTGACCGGTGAGTGGGTGGTGGTTCCTTTACCCGCCCGGGTCGATTGCTTGATCAAAGGATGTCCCATGGCCTCCCGGTCGGCCACATACGATTCCGCACAGCGCCGCGCCAGCGCCCGCACCCTGGCGATGTACGACGTCCGTTCGGTGACGCTGATCGCCCCACGCGCATCCAGCAGATTAAACATGTGCGAGGTCTTGATGCAGTAATCGTAGGCCGGCAAGGTCAACTTCTTGTCGAGCAGACGCTGACATTCCCCTTCGAACGCTTGGAAGGTGGCCATCAGCATGGGCACCTCGCCCTCTTCGAAGTTGTAGCGTGAGAACTCGACTTCGCTGCGGTGATGCACGTCGCCGTAGGTCACGCCGTCGGTCCACTGGAGATCGTAGACGTTATCGACCTGCTGCAGATACATGGCGATGCGCTCGGTCCCATAGGTAATTTCGCCGGTGATCGGATTGAGCGGAATCCCGCCGATTTCCTGGAAATACGTAAACTGGGTAATCTCCATCCCGTCGAGACGCACTTCCCATCCCAATCCCCAGGCACCCAAGGTCGGCGACTCCCAATCGTCCTGCACAAACCGGATATCGTGCTTCCTGGGATCAATCCCCAGTTGCTTGAGACTCTCCAAATAGAGTCCCTGAATATTGTCGGGAGCGGGTTTCAGCACCACCTGATACTGGTAGTAATGCTGCATGCGGTTGGGATTTTCGCCGTACCGCCCATCGGTCGGACGGCGGCAGGCTTGCGGATAGGCTGCGCGCCAGGGTTCCGGTCCGAGGGAACGGAGGAACGTGGCAGGATGGAAGGTGCCCGCGCCGACTTCCAAATCATAGGGTTGATGGATGACGCACCCGCGGTCGGCCCAGAAGCGATGCAAGGTCAGAATGAGGTCTTGGAAATTCACCGGATGTCCAGATCTAGCCGCAGGCTGCTCGTGGTGACGGACAAAAATCACGCTGAAGCTAGCAAGAACGGTTACAGGGTGTCAAGAAACTGAAGCTCCATTTTCAATGGGTTGCGGTATGGTATCCGTCAGGGAGACGCACGAATTTCTTCTTGGCCGTCTCGTCATCGAATTGCTTGAATCACGGCACGCGCTGGTTTATTCTGCAAAATCTTGAGCAACTCACTAGACAACTATCCAAGCGATGAAGTTCTCTAAGAAGAGTGAATACGGGCTCCGCGCGCTGCTTGAGCTCTGCGAGACCTACGGGGGACGCGTGCTCCAGCGCCATGAGATTGCCGAGCGGCAGAACATTCCCGTCGAATTTCTCGAACAGATTCTGCTCGCACTCAAACGCGCCGGGCTGCTGGCAAGCCGGCGCGGCATTCGTGGCGGCTATTCGCTGATCAAATCCCCTGAGGAGATCACGCTGGGTCAGGTCATCCGTATCCTGGACGGACCGCTGGCGCCGATCAGCTGTGTGAGCAAAACCGCCTATCAGAAATGCTCCGACTGTCCCTACGCCGCTAAACCCTCCTGCCCGTTACAGCAGGCCATGGGGGAAGTGCGCGATGCCATTGCCAACATTCTCGACCATTACACCCTGAGTCGATTTGCCCGTACTCAACCGGCGGAAGGATCTTGATGCGCACCATCGGCCATACGATCACCACACTGATGCTTACCGTCACCGCAGCTTGGGGGCTGTTCGCGTTCCCGGCTGCATCGGGCCACGCAGCCGAAACGCGTGATTTGATTCTGGCCGCCTATAGCGTGCCGAAAGAAGCCTACGAGCGACACATCATTCCCGCCTTCCAACGGTATTGGAAACAGAAGACGGGACAGGATGTCCGCGTGCGCAGTTCTTATGGAGCCTCCGGTGCCCAGGCCCGCGCCATCATCGGCGGGTTTGACGCGGATGTCGCCGTGCTCTCCCTGGAAGGGGACGTCGATCAAATCACCAAAGCCGGCCTGATTACGCATGACTGGCGGAAAGCCCCGCACGGGGGCATGATCTCCGCCTCGGTTGTGGCGCTCGGCGTCCGGAAAGGCAATCCCAAAGGCGTGAAGGGCTGGGAAGACGCGGCGCGGCCCGGTATCGAAGTCTTGTATCCCAATCCCAAAACGTCCGGCGGCGCCATGTGGGATGTGATTGCGATTTATGGCGCAGGACTGAAACTCGCCGAACAGCGGGCAGGAAAACCTGTGGATCCAGAAGCGGCAGCGACGCAAGCGGTCGACTTGCTCACACGCATTCAACGCAACGTGAAAGTGATGGATAAAAGCGGCCGTGAATCGGTGACCACCTTCGAACGCGGCGTTGGCGATGTGATCGTGACCTACGAAAACGAATTGTTGCCGCGCGTGAAGAGCGGACGTCCCTACGAACTCATCGTGCCGGCCGAAACCGTGTGGATCGAAAACCCGGCGGCGGTGGTCGATACGTATGCCGATCGGCATAAGGCCAAGGATCTGGCCGAAGCATTTGTTGCGTTTCTCCATGGCCCGGAGGCGCAGGCCGCGTTTATCGAATTAGGATTTCGTCCGTTGGATCGTGGCGCAGCGGCTCCAGCATCAGGTGCCGCCCTGCCGCAACCGGCCCGGCTCTTCACCATAGCGGAGCTCGGCGGATGGGAATCCGTAAGCAACAAACTCTTCGGCCCTCAAGGACTCTGGACGAAGATTGTCGAAGACGTGTCAAAGAGGTAGCAGGATGCTGAACACGCCAGCCAGCGGCGTTCTCGCATCGTTCAGGCCCTCAACGTACCGCAAGGGTACGCCTCAGGCCTTCACTCGCTGCGGCCTTGCTGGACTGACCTATTGAGCACCCTGTGAACGAACTGGTGGCGCATGAGGGCCACGACTGGAAATGATTGCATGCCGAACATAAATGACCGCCACCAAAGACACGGAACGAGC
>DAONAB010000234.1:0-5276 GCA_035400805.1 Nitrospira sp.
GGGCTTTCTAAATCTAATTGCGGTCCGATGGGCACGATCCTGGTCGGGTTGATGTCGTCATGCGTGACATAGTAGTGCCGCTTGATATGGTCGAAATTGACCGTCTCTGCGATGCCGGGCACCTGATAGAGGTCTCTGAGATAGCCGGAGAGATGCGGGTAGTCGATGATGCGGCGGACATTACATTTGAAATGTCCGTGATACACAGCGTCGAACCGGATGAGGGTCACGAAGAGTCGCCAATCGGACTCCACGAATTGCGCGCCGAAGAGATAACGACGTTGGCTGAGTCTGGTGTCCAGCTGATCGAGTGCCGCGAAGAGTGATCGCGCCGCCTGTTCGTAGCCGCGCTGAGACGTCGCGAATCCCGCCCTGTACACGCCGTTGTTCACCTGCTCGTACAGGAACGTGTTCATCTCATCGATGTCTGCGCGCAGCGCCGCAGGGCAAAGATCCAACGTACTCGCGGTGAAGCGGTCGAACTCCGCGTTGAACATCCGCATGAGATCGTCGTCAGAATTGCTGACGATTCGTTTCGTGACGGTATCCCAGAGGACGGGGACAGTGACGCGGCTCCTGTAGGTCGGGTCAGTCAGATGATAGGCCTCGCTGAGGAAGCGAAATCCATTGATCGGATCGAGGGAGTGGCCTGGTCCGTTGCGAAACGCCCAACCCTGTTCGTCGCGAATGGGATCCACCACCGTCATGCCGATAACCGAGTCCAGCTGCTTGAGCCTACGGACAATGATCGTGCGATGCGCCCAGGGACAAGCCAGGGACACGTAAAGATGGTAGCGCCCGGTTGCGGCGGGGAATCCCGATCGCCCGTCAGCGGTCACCCATTGGCGGAACGCATCTTCCTGGCGTTTGAATTCGCCTGCTTCGGTCTGTTCGTTTGGAAATTGAGGCTGTGTAGTCATTGCTTGATTCTCCTTGCGGGTTCCACCTTAATCAGGTTCAACGAGTGCCGTCAATCGTGAGACCTGACGGACTTGGCCGCGCTGGAGCACCGGATTACTTGCGGTCGAGCTGTTGGGCTTGGCGAGGTGCTGTGAGATCCCATCCGACCGAGAAGAACACGAGGAGCCCGGCGCCGGTCGTCTGCTTGGTACGGGCGCCGGTTTCCCGTGGAGGCAGCGGTTCATTGGCCATGAGGCCGTCTCCCAGCACACGAGTATCCAGATCCAGCGTGCCGCCGATGCCGAAATTGACACTGTACCGATCGCGCTGATGCGGCCGGTATCCCACCATGAGGCCGCCTCCTACGGCATCGATGATGCGGGATCCCGGCGCCACGGCAAGAAACGGCCCCCAGCTCCATCGTTGTTCGTCCCACCGATCGATCCAGAGATGAACTTCCGGCATCACGCGGACCAGGTCGTTGCGTTCGTCGTCGATGCGTACGATGCGGTTTGGTGTCACGGAGACGGACTCCACCCGCCGCGGGCCCAGGTTATGAGTCCAGCCCACGCCCAGACCGAAGCCCACGTTCCGAAAGAGCCATGTGTCAGGATGGTCCTCCACCACGGGCTCCTCGGGGCGGCTCAGGACGGTGGCTGGCGATGTTTGTTCCTCTCTGTGAACCACGGGCAAAGGGTTTTCGCCTGCCGCTCGGGTGGGTGGTGTTGGCGGCAAGGGAGAACTGCGGAAGCCGGTTTCATCAGGTGAAGAATTCTGGGCAAGCATGCTCGGTGCCAGCCTCTGTTCGCGCGCTGTTCGTTCCGCGATACTCTCGCGGGGATCGTGCGGCAAGGACGCCGGTACGAGGGGTCGGGGCGAAGCTTCCGGCGCAGCCAGTGGCGGGGGTGCAGCCGGTCGTGCGCGCTCACTGTCGAGCGGCTGCTCCAACGGGATTGATGGAGAGACGGAGCGTTGTTCCGATTCCTGCACTCGGACGGTGGCTGTCTCAGAATCCGTAGGAACGGCTGTCTGAGGCGCCGGAGCGGTGGCCTTCGGTTCAGGGTTTGGTGGCGTCGTGGCTGTTGGTCTCGGCTGCGTGTCAGGTGAAGCCGGCGCGGCCAAAGCCGGTTGTGCCGGTGCCGGACCGATGGACGACGATGTTTCGAGGGGATGGCCACCTGCCACAGCTGGAGTAGCGGCTGGCGGTTCTGACCTTTCGACGGACGCGTGCGGAGAGGAAAGCGCCGGCGCTGGTTCGGGCTGAGCGAGAGGCACGGTAACCGTGGATACTTCAGTGGGAGTTCGAGCTGCATTGGAATGAATGTCGGCAGGCGCCGAGACGACGGCCTGATTGGAATTTCGTGATTCCTCTCCAGACGCTTGGGGATGTGATGGCGGAACGGTAACCGGTGTGACATGAATAGATGGCGCGCTGAACGCCTGCCGCAGGGGAGCATTGGCGCTTTCCATGGCCAATACCAGCGGCGTCCTTCCTCCGCTGTCCTGAATCTGCGGATCAGATCCCGAGCGCAACAGCCGATGGATCACGGCGGTTTGTCGCGCTAAGCGGTCTGCACGTGATTCGCCCGTCGTTTCCCAGAAACGTCTGACGGCTTGGTGCAGCGGCGTGAACCCGAGCTCGTTACGGGGAGATGGTCGCGCGCCCGCGGTCAGGAGGGCGTCGACGCACGGCAAATGGCTTTGCAGGCTGGCCTCGTGCAGGGCGGTGTTGCCGTCCCGATCTCGTGCCTCTACTTCCGCGCCTTGGCTCAGGAGCAAGAGGACGAGCGTGAGGTTGCCTTTCGCTGCCGCGGCGATGAGCGGCGTGGCTCCTCGAGCATTGCGGGCTTCGATATTGGCTCCGCGGTCGAGCAACACCTGGGTCCTCGCGGGAGTGTTTTCTGTCAGGGCGATATGAATCGATTGTTCCGTGTCGGCGCCGGTGACGACTGGTTGTGCCTGTTTTTTGACAGGACGAGCATCACTGACGGACCAGCATCCGAACATCAGGCAGAAGATGGCGCAGGTTACGCCGGTGCTGTGGTGCAAGCAACCCACGGGTCCCCAGGAAAAACGAGTCAGGATAGTGCCATGCGGACTGTATGGTTTAGCATACAGTCCGGTGCGGCGTCACCAGCAGTTGTGGGATGAAACAGGCAGAATCGAAGGGTTGAAGGAAGCAGACCGGCGGACGGAACCATAACTCAGTCGCCGACCGCCGATGCAGCGCGCGAGCACGCAGGCCTACCAGCGATGGTGCCACCGTCCGGAATAGGGACGGTAATATCGCGGCCCCCAGGCATAGGGGCGCCCATAAAACGGCGAGCCGTACATCCATGGGCGTCCGAGATACAGGCCGAAGCCGACGGAGGGATATCCGTACAACAATCCCGGCGCAATTCCGGGGGACACGTAGGTATAGGTCGAGGGGGCGGAGGATTGTTGTGCCATCTGCCGCTGTAAGTCGGCCGTCATGGCGTTTTGCCGGTCGGCTTGATCTTTCAACTGACCGACGGTGCTTTGTTGGAGCTGGACTTCCGCCTCCAGCTTCGAGATTTTCTCCCGCTGGATTTCAATAAAGGCCTGCAGGCATCGAGTGTGAGCATCACCCGTGTAGTTGCTGCATTCCCACGGGCCTGACGATTCCGCGCCCAACACCGGCAGTGCGAACAACAGGGCGCTTAATCCCATTGCGAGAGCGGTAAACCTTTGCCGAGGGGATTCCAATCGGTGTGTCGTACGACGTACCATGACGCTCCTCCCTGGCTAGCTACTGACAGCCTATCATGGCGTTGCCGGTGAAGACCAGATCAGGCTCATAGCGCATGAAACGCATGATTGCCTCGTTGGTTGACAGAGACGGGGCGGGAATCTGTGCTGGTCTTGCAGGCATGACAGACGAAAAGGAGAAGGGCATATGGCAGAGAAGCAGGTGATTGCGGTGGTCGGGGCGACCGGAATGCAAGGTGGTGGCTTGGTGCGGGCGATACTGGCCGATCCTGCCAGTGGGTTCACGGTGCGCGCATTGACCAGGGACGTCCATTCAGACAAGGCCAAGGAACTCGCCCGGCTCGGCGCGGAAGTCGTGGCCGCCGATGTGCATGATGTCGAGAGTCTGAAGCGCGCATTTGCCGGAGCAACCGGCGTGTTCTGCGTCACCTTTTTCTGGGCGCATATGTCTCCGGAAAAGGAATACGCCGAAGCCGAAGCTATGGCCAAGGCCGCGAAGGCGGCGGGGGTACGGCATGTGATCTGGTCGACTCTGGAAGATACGCGTCGGTGGGTTCCGCTCTCGGACAACCGGATGCCGACGTTGATGAGCAAATATAAGGTGCCGCACTTCGATGCCAAGGGGGAAGCGGATCAGCTGTTCAAGCAGCTCGGGCTGCCCACGACCTTTCTGCTCACGTCCTTTTACTGGGACAATCTCATTTATTTCGGTATGGGGCCGAAACCAGGGCCGGACGGAACGCTGGCGTTCACTCTTCCCATGGGTGAGGCCCGGCTGCCCGGGATTGCGGCGGACGATATCGGGAAGTGTGCGTTCGGCATGTTTAAAAAGCGGGACGCCTATCTCGGCAAAACGGTTGGCATCGCGGGGGAGCATCTCACCGGTTCACAAATGGCCGCTGCCTTGAGCAAGGCGCTCGGACGTGAGGTGCGCTATCAAGCCGTGCCGCCGGAAGTCTACCGGACCTTCGGATTTCCGGGGGCGGACGATCTCGCAAATATGTTTCAGTTTAAACGCGACTTCAATGCGGTCTTTTGCGCGGCCCGGGAACCGGCGATTGCCCGGGCGCTCAATGGGGGAATGCAGACGTTCGCGCAATGGCTGGAGGCGAACAAGACACGGATTCCCTTCTCCTGACGGAAGAGGACGTGTCTGACAGGGGTCCTTAGTGCTGGGCCTTTGGCTTGGCCAGGCGGCAGGAGGATGTGAACGGATTGCACCGCAGCCGGTGAATCTTGATCGTCCGCAATTTCTCCGGCCCTGCCGTCATCTGTGGCTCCGGCTGACGCTCTCCGTTCACGAGGACCGGAAACGAAGCCAGCGTCGTCAGAATGCAGATGGACAGGACGGCCACCACCCAAGCAAAGTACAGTGAGTAACGCATGGCCTATTCGTATCATGGTGTGATGTGAAGTCAATGAAATGGTCGTTTTTCGTCGTCGCTCCTGGTTGGTGATGGTTGTGTGCTGCTGGTGTTCATACGATTCGTGAGCTCTGTCCAGCCGGTTTCCTCTCGCCATTGCGCAAGAGGGGCCCTGCCGCTACAATCCCCCCGCTTGCCGCCACCGGCGGATGTGGTCTCACCGACAGGCACATGGCCTCATGCTGCTCTCCTTCGTGATTCTCTACCTTGCCTGCTCCGTCG
>DAONAB010000235.1:0-2366 GCA_035400805.1 Nitrospira sp.
GGGAGTGCACCGGCACTTGCGTCTGTGCACTCCCGCTTCCGGTTCATACGTCATCATGGAGAATTATGACACCACGAATGGTTCGGATTAGTCTTGCCGGGAATCTTCTGTGCCTGGCACTCGGTCTCGGAGCCTGGGTCGGACCGAATGTGCAGACCTCGTTCAATCCCACGATCGCGACCCCGACGCTGCACGCGAACAGCATCATTCACCCGATGGCCTCCGTCATGGGGTCGGTCAAACTTGGCAAGCGCGTGTTTGTGGCCCCCTTCGCCTCAATCCGTGGCGACGAGGGGCAACACATTCACATCGGCAATGAAAGCAACGTCCAGGATGGAGTGGTCATTCACGGGCTGGAGACTTTCGAGGCCGGGCGCGAGATTCCCGAGAACAGTGTGACGGTAGATGGACAGCGGTACTCAGTCTATATCGGTGAACGTGTGTCGCTTGCTCACCAGGCTCAAGTGCATGGTCCGGTCCGGATCGGCAACGACACGTTCGTCGGGATGCAATCCTTGATTTTTCGGGCCGAACTCGGCAACCACGTGGTGATAGAGCCGGGGGCAAAAGTCATCGGCGTCTCGATTCCATCGCACCGCTACGTCCCGATTATGAGTGTGGTGACAAAACAGTCCGAAGCAGACGCGCTTCCGGTGATTACCGATGAGTACGCCTATCGGAATTTCAATCACGCGATTGTGCATGTGAACACACAGTTCGCCGATCCCCAGACTGCCAGACGGTTGAGTGGTAGGCCCTAGCTGTCGCAGCCGTTTCCTCGTCGGAGGATTTTTCCCTACCCGTCCCATGCTCCGGAAGGAGGCCCGGCTTCACATGAACGCCGTGGCCTCGTCGGCGCTCCTCCCAGATGCCCATTGTGCGAGTTGGTGCAGGCCTGTTTGCTCCATGGAGCCGCAGCTGAACCCGACTGGGTGCTCCCTGAACGGCATGCGCGGCGGCATGTGATCCGTGGAACGACCGGACTAGTGCGCCGGTGCGAGGGCCTGCGACTTGGTTTCGGGGATGAGCTGATCGAGATCGATCACCAGCAGCTTTGATTCATCCAGATAGCGATCATATCCGTCCTGACCGCGGACCTGCTTGTTGGGAATCCAGGCGTGATCGGGATAAAACACGGTGGTAAACCGATACCGCGCGATCGGAAGCAGCGGCTGGTCTCGTGTGTCGATGGTGTGCGCATTTTCGTATTGGTTCGAGTACGGCGATGTGCGGGCGTTGGCGAGAATGACATACAAGTGCCGTCCACGGAGGAACATGCCCCCGGAGGTGATCACGTCGCCACGGGAGAGATCCCTCGTCACGAGGTAAAAGGTGGCCATGTCTTTCGGCGAGGCTTTGGCCAGAGCTTGGACCAGATAGGGCGCCAAGATGGATACGTCGGCGGGAGAAAAGGCCGGGCTCGTTTCCTTGGATGAGAACGCACTGAATCCGGTAATGGTGTCCCGCCCTCTGACGTTGATGCCGCGCAGGACCGCGGTCATGTGCTCGATGGAGAGCGTCGCCGGGTGGCTGTGGCCGGTCCCGTTGGAGGGATCGAATTTCAACCATACGGACAGCGGTTTCTCCTCGTGAATAATGATCGGTGGCGAATCTGCGACACAAGCCGTGAGGGTTGTGACGAGCAGGATTGCGATCCAGGCGAAACGGACTGGTGAGAGTGACATCGATCGGTGGCCTTTCGAGGAAGGTGACGGACATCAGCATACCAAACGTTGACCATGAACGAACAGGCGCCGGTCGCACGTGAGGCGACCGGCGCACGTGTTTCGTCCGCCCACGCGTCAGCGAGTCTGGGACAACAACAGGGCCGAGACCGATGGGCCGGTCAGGGCTTCGAGGTTCTTCGCTAACTGCGCTGCCGGCAACGGGAAGAATCCTGCCCTCGTCACCGTTTCCTGTCCTTCGCGGCTGTTGACGAAGCGCAGGAATTCAAGAACCTCTCGATCCAGGTTGGCTCCGGGAGATTTCTTGGCATACAGATAAAGATAACGGGCCAGCGGATACTCCCCGGTTTTGGCCGACTCCGCCGTAGGCATGATAAACTCGCCCCCGGCTGTTTTTGCGAGAGGCACCACTTTAACGGTGCTGGCCTGGAATCCGATACCGGCATACCCCATCCCCAGCGGATCGCGGCTGATATCCAGTATCTCACTGGCAGATCCCGGCTCTTCCACGACTTCCGATTTCATAGCGCCGTCGTTTAACGCCTCGCGGGTGAAAAACGCGCGCGTGCCGGATTTTTTATCACGTCCGTACAGATGAATCGGTTGAGTCTCCCACCCGTTCTCCAGACCGAGTTCTCCCCATTTCGCAATGTTGGCACGATACCCACGCTTCCGCTCTTT
>DAONAB010000235.1:2466-5261 GCA_035400805.1 Nitrospira sp.
CCCTTGATGCCGGCGTAGGACCCGCCGCCTTGCACGGCCACCTTGATGCCGGGCTGCCACGACTGAAACGCGGCGGCCAGTTTGACAATAATCGGCTGCATGGTATCCGATCCGGCGATGGCGATTCGCCCGCTTACGGGCGTGGTCGTCGAATACGATCCGATCGTGGAATCGAGCAGCGGCTTTGCCGCTGCGACGGCGGTATCGGCTGACGCGGTACCGTTCATAACGAGAAGGCCGCAGATGCCCATTGCGACGATTCCTATTCCTGCCTGAGTGCGCGGCCGTTGCCCATCTTGCTGGTGCTGCATAGGTCCTCCCCTGTGAGACGGTGATGAGATGTCGGTCAATAAGTGTGAGTGCTGTGTTGTTCGTGTGGCGGACGGTACGCGCACCCCGTTATCTCCGCATATCTCCCACGTTAAGACTGTGTTAACAGTCCGCCTCCCCATCCGGTGGGTCTGGCGATGTAACAGGACTTTGATGAATCGTGCAGCCTTGTCGAAACAGAGAGCCGCTATGTTCACTGCATATCTCCATGCGGCGAGCATTACGCTTGTACGGCTGAGGGGACGGAAACGGTGAAAGGCAGGAAACCTATGTGGCGTGAAGCAGCCGAATTGGTGTTGACGATGGTACAAGGCGGGTTGGTATTCGGCATCGTGGTGGGTGCATTGATCACGCTGCGTCGAATGGCATGACCGCAGAGCCGGGACGATAACTCCCGCGATCACGACGGAAGGGGTATGTCATGGCACGGATATGGATTGGAGTCGCGATCCTGCTCTGTCTGGATGTGTGGCTGAAGGTGACGCGAGGCCGTTCATAGCCGCGCGAGTTGACGAGTACCGGCCGTTAGAGGGGGTGTTGGACGAATCGGTATCCGATGCCGGGCAGCATCTCAATAGACCCAGCGGCATTGTTTTCAAGCTTACGACGGAGCCCGCGTATGACGCGCAGCAGTTCCTGCTCATGCAAGAAGGGGCCCCTATTCCAGAGCGCTCCGATCAATTCCTCTTCCGGAACGATGGTGTTGGGACGTGCGGTCAAGAGGCGCAGCAGCAGGACTTCCCTCGGTGAGACCGTGAGTTCTTTCTCGAAAAGTGAAATCACCAGAGACTGTTCCCGGATGGTGACGGGCGAGCCGGGCTGGTCAGAGGATGGGGCCCATTCACTCTGGGAGCGGCGTAGCAGGGCTTGCACTCTGGAGACAATCTCCCGCGGGCTAAAGGGTTTCGCCACGTAGTCGTCGGCACCCATGTCTATGCCGGCGATTCGCTCCTCCGCACTACTTAAGGCACTGATCATAATGATAGGGATATGTTTGGTGCCTGGCGCACTCCGTATACGTCGGCACACTTCCTGGCCATTGAGGCCGGGCAACATGAGGTCGAGCAAGACTACGGACGGATTCAGCCGGATGACGTCCGCAAGCCCTGTGATCCCATCAGTTGCCACATTGGTCCGGTATCGCGCCTGTCGAAGGGTGTGATCGAGCAATTGCGCGTGTAAGGGCTCATCTTCAATGATTTGCACGATGTTCATTGTCATAGGTGCGAATAATACGAGGTGACTGTTACGGACGAGACAGGTCACGGTTAACAGTGTGAAACATTTCCGGAGGGGCTCTTTACGGTAGAAGTCGTGTGCCGTGGGGTGCGGCGCATGCGGGCGTAAATGTTACGACCACGTAATGCAGCTGTGAACCGAATGGAACAATGCGGGGATACCTTCTTCCTATAACCGAGAAGCTCATTATCACAAGGAGGTGTGCACGGATGACGTTCAGCAGCTATGAGCCCAGGATGCAGCGATGGTCTGATTTCGTGGGCCGGATGATAGATACCGATCTAAGCGACCTGTGGATGAAAGGGATCAAGGCCGTCCTGAGCCTGATGATTCTCACGATCCTGATTGCACTGACCGGTGGAGTGATGAAAACCTTTCTGGATATCGGCCTGCTGTTGCATGCGCCGGTGGAGGTGGGGCTCAGGCAGATTATCATCGACACGCTGATTCTCCTCGCCGTGGTCGAAGTATTCAAAACCACCCTCACCTATTTCTCCGAGGGGCGCGTCAAGGTCACGTTTATCGTTGATACGATCCTTGTCGTCATGCTCACGGAGATCATTTCTCTCTGGTTCAAAGACGCCGATCAGAACCGGATGTTGCTGCTCGGAGCCATTTTGCTGATGCTGGGGGTTGTGCGCGTGGTCGCGGTGCGTTGTTCGCCAGCCCAGGGGGAATGCAGTGTGAAAGGAGTCCCTTTCGGACGCGAGGAGGGATAACGGTCGTGATGTTACGGAGATTTGAGGACATCCTGAAGTCCGCGCTATCCCCCGGCCGTAGAATCGTCAGGCTGTCGCGCGAAACCCGTGAGGCTTCAGGGACGTGTGGTTTGGCGCACTGGAACAATTCACTGAGGAGGGAATCGCTATGAGTCATGCCTCTGCCTCACCAAGTTGCGAATGCTTGATCGCCAACCTCTTGCGCGTTCGACGATCGCTCACGTTGGAACAGGTCGTGACACTGCTCCCGGAACTGAGCTGGAACCAGGTATTCAGAACCATCGACGATTTGAGTCGGCGTGGCGAGATCGTCTTATTGAGACGCGGATATGACTACGAGGTCGAGTGGCTGCCAGCCAGAACTCGCTCGTTCTCCTATGCCGGCTGAGGTGAGAGGCGGGCAGATACAAAATTAACATACTTGTAACACTGTGTTTCCCGACGCGAAATCTTGATTCCGTAAGGTATCGCTCTCAATGTCGCGTGTTCGCATAGTAGCCGCATTTG
>DAONAB010000236.1:0-5238 GCA_035400805.1 Nitrospira sp.
GCCGATGAAGTCCGGTCCATTGCCAGACGGGCGGTCGAGCATACCCACATGCCGTCGGCACCGCCCGGATCGGGTGACGTTCAGCTTGATGAGACCTCTCCCTTTGCAAGCCTTGTCGGCGAGAGTCCCAGTATGGTTCAGGTCTACAAAGCGATCGCCCGTGTGGCTCAAACCGACAGCTCCGTTCTCTTGCAGGGGGAAAGCGGCACCGGCAAGGAACTCATTGCCCGTGCCATTCATGCCAGTGGACCTCGCAGTTCCGGGCCGTTTGTCACCGTAGACGGCGGTGCATTGGCCGACAGCCTGTTGGACTCCGAACTGTTCGGACACGAACGTGGGTCCTTTACCGGCGCAGTCTCGTCGCGAAAAGGATTGTTGGAACAAGCTCATTCCGGTACCTGTTTCCTGGACGAGGTCGCGGACCTGTCTCCTGCCTTGCAGGGAAAACTGCTGCGGGTGATCCAGGAGAAAGAAATTCGGCGTGTCGGGAGCATCGCCACGACCGCGTTGGATGTTCGCATCATTGCGGCCTCCAAACTTCCACTGGAACCACTGGTGCGGGCCGGTACCTTCCGCGAGGACCTGTACTACCGCATGAATGTGGTCACGATTGACATTCCTCCGCTCCGCGAGCGCCTCGACGATCTGCCTCTCTTAGCCAAACGGTTTTTGCGTCTCTACGGAGCGATGAAAATGCCGCCCGTCACGGAATTGTCAGCCGAAGCGCTGGTCCTCCTTCGGCGCTATTGGTGGCCGGGCAATGTCCGGGAACTCGAACATGTCATCGAGCGGGCCGTCACGTTGAGTCCCTATTCCGTCATCTGTCCCGAAGATCTCCCGCCGGCTGTGAAGGACGCAGTGCCGGAAGGATTAGCGCGAGCCCAAGGGTGGGTCACGCTGGAAGATCTTGAGCGGAACCACATTCTTCAAGTGCTGGATTCTCATGCACGGGATCTCGGCCGGTCCGCGACGATTCTCGGCATTCACCGCAAGACACTCTTGCGGAAACTTCGCCACTACGGTGTAGCGGCAGGCTATGGAATCGGGTGACCGCAAACACCCGACTGACATCCCTATGGGTTATTTCCCTTTCGGCGGAATCGCCACATCGATCACTTTGTTGTCGCTATCTACAAGCAGAATGACCAGGTCGCCGGAGCGCAAAGTGCCGATCTTTGAATGAAGAATGTCTCGCACCTCGTAGGGTTTGTCGGCCCCGCTCGTGGTGCGAATCGTAATGTGATTCGACTGAAGCGGTGAGGTCACCGTGCCTTCTACCTGGCGGTGCGAGCCTTTGATGGGAGACATAGGCTGAGCATGTGTCCCCGCGCCCCCGGACGCCTGGTGACGCGACAGGCTGACGTCTGAAATCTGATTCGTTTCGTCAATGAGGAATACAGCGGTAGCGCCGCGCGGAATGGCCGCGACTTTGCTCCGCACCTGTGAGCGAATGGTAAACGATTGTTCCTTGCCCCCGGACTTGATGACGGCCGTCTCCTGACCGACAGGCAGGTTCTGGGATAATTCGCCGCGAATGATCGTATGGGCGCTCGATTCACCGTCCAAAGGATGATAGTCCACCAGAAGGTTTTGTTCGTTGAGGACAACGATCAGATCGTCGCCTTCGGACAGGTGGGGGAATCCTTTTTGCTGCGCTTGCTTCAGCGGCAAAAATCGTGGCTGTACTTCACCGATGTCGACTTTGATTTGATCCGAGGTGACCGCGAGTACCGTCGCGAACAGGGTCCGGTTCCCTTTGAGTAAAGTCTGCGCATCGTCACGGAGGAGAGACGTATCGCTGCCCTTGTTGTTTTCGGCGCCGTAGGCGACCGTCAGAATGACCGGGGTTCCGATGAACAACGTGCTGATCCCGACTATAGCCGCCAATCGAATCGCTTTGTGCGGCTGATGCCGAATTGTGTGTGCGGTCATGATGACTCCTTCATATATCGTTCACTGCGCGTGGGCCAATGTTGTCGTACCTAGCAAGAGGCGGGCCTTTGTCTCATTGAGATCGACGCATCCCCACAAGGGGCTGCAGTAGGGGCGATTATTCAACTGTGTCATAGCGGTGGGAGACTGAAATCGAACTGCTTCGAAGGGACAGTCTGTCCGTTGGAGGACAGCCCATCCTCAGAACGCGCTTCTGTCCGAATCGAATGTGAGCAAATGTCCATCGCCTTCTGGGCATCATTCAGGGCCAGAGAGGCATCGCTTTTGCTGAGAGGAAGTCTATGAAGCAGATGATGTCTGAACCGCCGGTAAAGGAACCAGGTCTCCCACACCCCCCAGAGCATGAACCGCCGCACGATCCTCCTCCCCAGGACGATCCACCGGTTGACGATCCGCCGATGCAAGACCCGGATGATGGGAACTCACCACTTAAGCTGGAGGTGTCACAATGACGACCTTGCTGGTTGCCGTCGTACTGATAGGCATGATCCTGACAGGTCTATATGCATTCGGGACGTTCAGTACGCCTTACACCGAAGCGTTTCGCTTCGGGTTTTATCTCCTGATCGCGTTAGCGCTGGTGGCAGTGGTGTTGGTGATAGGGCAGCAGCCATTCGAAGGGTATGATCCGACTCCGAACAGCCCATGAAACTCTGCGACGGAGAAAAAGAAGCAAGCCTGAGGGAAGATGAGAAGAGAGGGAGCGCCGGTGGAAGGCCACCGGCGCTCCATAGAATGATGAGAAGTATGTTGTTATCGCAAGAGGCCGACTCCATTCACACGGCGACGCGCGCCTCCTCGCCGCCATTCTTCCGCATCCTCTCCGCCGCGGCTTCGATTTTGCGCAATGAGTTGATCCACGATCTCGCCGCACGCGAAACAGCGCCAGGCCGCTACGTCCTGGCTCATGAGTCCACCGCCCCAATCCTGTAGCGCAACTGGAAACATCAGATTGCTGCATCGATGACAGTTCATAGTATGCCCTCCTTCCACTGAAGGTCTGTCGAGGTGTCGAGTACATCCTAGAAAGCAATTTGAAGACGGAGCACTAGGAGACTCCCTGGTTTACTCTCTGAGTAGAGCTAAATGGCCTCAGCCCAGGGTGCCTAGGGGGAATCGTCTCGTTCCCCGATTGTTCCGACCACGCATCCTGAAATAGGCGTTGTCTCCCAAGGCGAAGTGCTGATTCTGGGCAACTTCGATCGTTGGGTTCGATGGCTGATCACGCCGGTGCAGCTGGACGGGTATCGGGATTCGAATGAAGTTGGCGGTCACCTCGTGCGAGCCTTCTCGACAGCATCGCTAGGGATTTGTCCAGTAGGACATCAACGACATCTTTTGTAAGCTGATGCAGCTGGCGTCCACTGTCCCGCTGTACATGACTATCCGGCCTACCGAGGAGTGATATGGAGAAACACGGACGACTCAATCAGCCTCGCGTTCTGGCTATGATTCTCGCAGGGGGAAAAGGGGCGCGCCTCATGCCGTTGACCGAGGCTCGCAGCAAGCCGGCGGTTCCCTTCGGTGGCGCCTATCGCATCGTTGATTTCGTCCTGAGCAATTTCTACAACTCCGGCATCCTCGGTATGCACGTGATGGTGCAATACCGGTCCCAGTCTCTGATCGAGCACCTGCGAAAAGCCTGGCGGATCGGTGATGGCGATCGGCAATTCGTGACGGTCGTCCCACCCCAAATGAACTCGGGTGCGGGATGGTACGAAGGCACTGCGGATGCGGTGTATCAGAACCTCAACCTGATCCGGGATTTTGCTCCCGATATTGTCGCCGTATTCGGCGCAGACCACGTTTACCGCATGGATATTCGGCAGATGCTCCAGTTCCATCTCGACCGGGAAGCCGAGGTGTCGGTTGCCACGCTCCCGGTCCCGGTGGCAGACGCGCAGGGATTCGGCATCGTCGAGATTAACCGTACGAGTCGAGTCATCGGGTTTGACGAAAAGCCCCTGCGTCCTCAATCCATGCCCGGGGACGCGGCGCATGCCCTTTCGTCGATGGGGAATTATCTGTTCAATGCCGATGTGTTGGTCCAGGCCTTGGAGGAGGATGCCAAGAGCGGCGGGTCGCATGACTTCGGCCGTGACATTCTTCCGCGCCTGATCAAAACGAACCGGGTGATGGCCTACAACTTTCTCGAGAATGAAGTTCCGGGCGTCGCGTACCACGAGGAGGTCGGATATTGGCGCGATGTGGGCACTATTCAGGCCTACTGGCAGGCCAATATGGATCTGTTGGGAGATACCCCGACCTGTGATCTGCGCAATCGGGAATGGCCGATTAGAACCGAGCCGTCGTTTGGTCCTCCGGCGAGTCTCGTGAATTGTTATGTCGATCATGCCTTGATCGGCGAAGGCAGTCGGGCCATTGACGCTGATATCAGACGCTCGATCATCGGCCGTCATGTGCGGATCGAACGCGGCGCGTACATCGAAGATTCGGTGATCTTCGATCATACCCATATCGGCCCGGGCGCCAAGTTACAGCGCGTGGTCGTGGATCGTCACAATACTATTCCGGCCCATGTCGACCTCAGGCCTCGCAGGGAGGCGCAGGGTGCGCCGTCGGATTGGGCTGAGTCCGGAGTGCTGGTCATCCCCAAACCCCAAGCGGCGACAGAGGAGCAGACGCGACGACTGCCTTCCTATTGAACGGCGGCCCATTCGCCCTGACACGTATGCCGCGTATTCCGGTCGCGACCTACCGCCTGCAGTTGAACCACACATTTGCGTTTCGTGACGCCACCCGCATTGTGCCCTATCTCCATGCCCTTGGAATTACCGACTGCTATGTGTCCTCAATCTTGAAAGCCGTGCCCGGCAGTATGCATGGGTATGATCTCGTCGACCCTGACTGTCTCAATCCGGAACTGGGAACCGAGGAAGAGTTCGCCGCCTTCGTGGCGGCGCTTAAGCAATATGACATGGGTCTCCTCCTGGATGTCGTCCCCAATCACATGGGGATTCGATCCACGGAGAACCGCTGGTGGTGGGATGTGCTTGAGCACGGTCCCGGTTCGCGCTATGCGACGGCGTTCGACATCGACTGGTCACCGCTCAAGCGGGAACTCGAAGATAAGGTATTACTGCCCGTTCTGGGTGAGCAGTACGGGGCGGTATTAGAGAATCAGGATATTCGCTTGGTCTACGAGGGTGGCGGTTTTGTCATTACCTATTTTCAGCACCGATTTCCCGTCGCGCCACAATCCTGGGAGGGAATCCTGTCTTTCCGGCTGGATGAGTTGACGGCGCGTGTGGGAGAGCAGGAGGA
>DAONAB010000237.1:0-5211 GCA_035400805.1 Nitrospira sp.
GGTGGGTTTCAAGCCAACGCAGGAGGCCTGGTTCGACCTTTTGCATGGACCGAAACACGGTTTGTGCTTCGTCGATGATGACGGCAGAACCGGGTTCGACATGGGGAAAGGCTTGGAGGACTTCGACCGAGTCCTTCCAGATCGTGATTTGCTGTTCGAGGGTTTCGAGTTCAATGCCGGTGAACAGTGAGAGGCGATCCAAATAAATGCCATCCACCGCGATATAGAGCCGCCGACCTTGTTTCACCCACGGGAGAAACTTCTCGCAGATCGCGTGATAGGACTTCCCCGAGCCTGGCACCCCTTCATACAGTTCGATCATCGCAGACTCCTGAGATACACCCAGATCCACAGCGCGAGGATCACCGTCCACGCATAGGCCCATCCAATGACAAGCTGGTTCATGAGCCCCACCGCACAAAGGGAATGGTTTGCAGAATGAACCGTGTCCCCATGGCGCTCGCCACGATGGCCAGCGCCTGACTCATGCCCGTCGCGCCCAGCACCCACGCATACTGATCGGGTATCACCGGCATGGTGAGGCCTGCCGTGCCGATGGTGGCGAGCGTGCTGTCCGCCACGGAGAGGAGAGAATCCCAGATGCCGAGGCCCCAATCACTCAGCGAGAAGAAGAATTCCTGCAGCCAGCAATAGATGAGCGTGAGGATCGCCGTCATGTCGTCTGCCCTCCACCCACGAAGATGATGCGGTAGGCGGCAATAGAGGCTGTAGCAATCACCAAGGTGCGTAGGACTGTGAAGAACCAGGCCCATTGATTGAAGTCCACCTGCTGGCTGCCAAAGAAGGCCGACGGCAGCGCAATCACCGGCAAGGTCGAGGGCCACGTGAGGGACTTCAAAAGATTCAACGTGCCCAATAACCCGCTGGTCGCCCAGAGGGTTTGATGGGCTTGCAAGACCGTTCCAAAGGTTTGGCTCTGGTGAGATCCAGCGGCGCAGGAGGTCGTGGCTTGCGTCTCCTCGTGCTGCGTGGTCGAGCCGTCCGGATTCTGCGTCGTCGTAGTGGTCGTGGTGGTCGTCTGCTGTTGCGTGTTCTGCTGCGGCGTACTCGCCGGAGGCGGAACCGTATCGACCACGACGATGTCCCCGGCCGGCACCGGCTTCGGTTTCACTGTTGTCGGCATTTCCGTTGGCGTGACTGCCTGGGAGATGGTGGTATCCGCCGGCTGAGTGCTGCCGGTGGTGCCGACTGGATTCGTATGGGCTTCGACGGATTTCGGATCACTCGCCGGAAGGCCTCCGACGAAGTTCGCCACCTGCTGCTGCGTCGGCGGAATCAAGGCATCTTGAATCGGTGAGGTGGAACCGGGAATGCCCTTGCGATGGCAGACATACAAGCTATAGCCGCCGACCGCTGGGCCGTTGACGAAGAAGTTTCCAGGAAAGAAGACCGCCGTGCTGAGGCTCTGAAAGGGTCCCACCACCCAATCATGCTGATATTCCGTATCGACCGCGCACAGCGGGACATTCGTCGCGCTGAATTGAATCGTCGCATTGGGATAGGCCGGATTGCCTGGCGTGTTCGTGCCGAGGCCTGGGAACGTCTGGACGCCCGCGTTCGTGCTGGCGACCTGCCAGCCGCCAGGCGTGGAAGCGGCGGTTTTGACCGCCGAGAGATCCGCCTGAGAGTAATACATCTGAGCGAGGATCAATCCGGCACTGACTCCCAAGGCCGCCCAGCCGACAGGACCCGCCACCATACGCACCGCCATCGAAGCGGCTGAAGGTGCCAGGGCTGCAGTCGCGACTTGAGAAGCTAACGCCGACCGCTGTGCGGCCAGATAGGCAATGCGTTCCGCTTGGGCGACCACCCTCGAATACTGCGTCGCGGTTTGAGCGAAGGATTCACCCGGCGCCAGACAGAAGGAGACCAAGAGGCCCCAAATGAGCGACAGATACATGGTGAGTGACAACAATTTCACAATCGTCCGACTCCGAGACCGGTGAGGAAGGCCAGTAACAGGACCGCCACGAGAACAATGGTGAGATCCACCGGCCTTCCTCCCCTACCGTTACTTCTGCACGTCCAAAGCCGTGAGATCGAAGAACGTGCGTCCGGTCTGTTCAAACTTACGCACTTCGATCGACACCTTGGCTTGCTTGCCTTCCGCCTGCTTACACACCTCGATCAGCGACATCTGGTCCTCCGGAATGCCCAGCCGCAGCACCCCCGGGTCCTTCCCCTTCACATAGAGATCTACTGAGCGGAACACCTTGCCTTCCCGGCTCCTCCGCTCCACATACCCCTGGACTGCTCCCTCCGCTTTCACTTGCATCGCTCTTCCCTCCTTCTGGTGAGTATTGAATCGAGTCAGCCAAGCGCCTGACCCATACGCCCCGGCCTTCAGACCGGAGTTTTGGAATGAAACAGAATTCCGAATCGCATTCCGTGCAGCTCAAATACAGGGCGCCCTGTATCCATTTGCATCGACAGCCTCTCGTTCCACATCCTGGACACATACGTCTCCAAGCCCCGTTATAAAACTCTAAGGACATAGGGGGTCCCTCGCTTGCGTTGCTTCAACAAGGCATAGTGCTTCTGGGTCCATCGCTTGGTGCCGGCATAGATCATCTCCATCAAAAACTGATCGCCGCGACAGGCCACCACCACGGCGAGCATGGGACTAATGGCGTTGGCGAGCCAGGCGGCCACATCATCCAATCGCTGCTGAATCCGCTCGACGACGAGCCGGCATCGCATAAAGCCTTCAGTCAAAGCTTTCCACCAACTCACTAACGGCGCGCGATACTTCTCATAGGATTCCGCCTCCCGCGTGGTCTCCCGGAAATCGACATAGGAACGCAGCACACCAACCAAAAAGGCTCGCCAATCTTCGGGGTCGAGTGTGAGCAGTGCCTTGGCGCAGGCTTGCGCCCGATCCTGTTTGAATTCCAGTTCCCATCGGACCCCATACAATCCCGCGTCGTCTCGGCCTTTGGCTTGCAGTTCCAGCCGCTTGTCATAGACTCGCAGCATGGTTTGACTCTCCCGGCTGCCGAAGTAGAGCGTCTCTCCGGTTCGAACGCCTGCCCGATGATTTGAGGCTTGGATGACCTTGAACTGCTTGGACCGACTGACCACCTGTCCGGCCTCCACGGCGAGGCGGACGGTCTCTACTGCGACAGTGGCCTCCCGGTCGTCCAGTGCCACATCGATGCGGGTGACATGGCCCTTCTGGGCAAAGATCCAGGCCAAGACGGCCTTGAGCTTGGTCTCGTCCCACTGAGAGACAATCCCCGCCGAGAGATCCACATGCACCTCCTTCGGATTGCGAGGGGCACCCGTCCCCAGTTTCCCGACGCCCGTCTTGCCCTGCGTCATGAGCTGCGCCACGGGATAGCCGCGAAAGCCGGTCTCACTCTGGAACCAATCGCCACCAATCAGCGTGATCACGTCCGCTACCTCTGCTTTCGGCAGCGTGAAGGCCAACCAATCGATGGTCTGAGTGAATCCTCCAGAACCTGTCATTTCTTCCTCCTTGGGGTCTGTGCGATAGACGCCCCCGTCTTACCAAGTCGGGGGCTGGTCCGCTGCGCGCGCCGCCCGCTATCGCCGTCGGTCGCGCTGCGCTGTCCCTGCTCCCGTGAGGGAAAAGGAGACCGTCCTTGCCCGTTGCCCTGCATGGCGGCTTTCACGCGGTCGAGATCAAATCGGACAAATCGGCAGATTCGCTCCACCGGAATCTGGCCCTTGCGATAGGCCCGACGGATGGACTTCACGCTGATCTGCAGGATGTCCGCGAGTTGCTCGATCCGTAAGAGCATCTTCTTCATCGTTCTCCTCTCCGGTGATGCGCACTTCGTACGATGCGGACCATACGCAGTTGCGCGTGGGTGGTGAAAGAGCCCGTTCGGGGACACTGGGGGACAGGAGGGGACAGTAAGGGACAAAACTTGTGGACCAGGACAGGATGCGTGTGAGGAGAGATAGAAATGAAAAGAGGGATATGCAAAAACGTTGACAGCCCTGCACAGGGATCGTCAATGTCGGAAAACACCGCTCTGGATGCAGAGAATCGCAGGTCTATGAGAACGGACTACGAGACCGCACTAGGGCGAACGGCCATGACACTGAGTCGAATGCCTCTGCGCCCGATAACAAAAATATGGCCATTTTCCGCAAAAAGTTGTGCCAGGGCCAAAAAACTACCACCAGGGCCAGTTGGCCCTACAGATGGCACCATAAAGCAGATAAGACAGGACACCAGCAGAGACGATGATCTTTCGGCCATTGTGTAGCCGGGGCATCGCACGACGCTCCAAGAAACCACAGCACCGGATTGCACACGAACACGGAAGTTTCACCATCGCCAAACACGATGTGCCCCGCCCCTCCTCAGTCCTCGATAACACGGGCGCACGTTCACGCTTGAGGAGGCCCCCCCATGCGACATTGGCTGATTCGAATGCTGTACCGCTGCCTTCGCAGATTCCGCTGGCTACTGTGGTGGGTATGGTCTCCCGCACGATCCCACCAGCGAGCCCGAGTCCAACCCAAGGCGAAAGGCCAGGGTTTTTCGCCACCGAAGCCGAAGTGGGTCCGCAATGAAGTGATCCGGCTCAAAGCCCTCATGCCCCACGCCGGCTGCCGCACCGTAGCCCATTACTTCAATCGCCGCTGGGCGAGCAGAAGACAGGTGACGGTGGGCAAGAGCTATGTGGCGACGACGCTACGAAAGCACCAGTACCTTGTCCTCGAAGCACGCCGCAAGCTGAAACATCGCGTACCAAGACCGACGCCCCGCAATCGAGTCTGGGGCTGCGATCTGCTCGCGAAGACGGATCAGCAGGGAACGACGCATCTTGGGCTGGCCATCGTAGACCATGCCACCCGCGCCTGCCTGCGGTTGCAGCGTGTGTCTGACAAATGCTCGTGGACGCTACTACAGGAACTGAGTCAGGCCGTGAAGCGGTATGGGAGTCCTCAATACCTCCGTACGGATAATGAGGCGGTGTTCACATCATGGTGGTTCATATGGGGACTGCGACTGCTGAGTATCCGTCATCAGCGAACGGACCCCGGATGCCCGTGGCAGAACGGGCGAGTCGAACGTTTCATTGGGACGATCAAGCGGGCGCTGGCCATAGAGCCGTTGGCAGACAACAAGGACTTCGATGCCCAACTAACCAGCACAAGGCTGTGGTACAACCACGACCGCCCGCACGACCATCTGCAGGGGCGAACGCCAGC
>DAONAB010000238.1:0-5199 GCA_035400805.1 Nitrospira sp.
GGCGTACCAGCAATTTGATGCACGGAAACGTGGATGGACCAAAGTTACTGCTAAGCCCCGGGGCCTGACGCGGCAGTCTTCGGCGTGAGCCCTGTGGAAAGATTTCTCGCCCGCAGCGCCCCTCGCTGGAGTGGCCTTACAGTTGAATCGTGATGCTGCTTCGTCCGGAGACCGGGTCCAGACTGGTGACCATCGTCCGGACTCGCCGCTCGACGACGCGTTCGATTCGCTCCATCAGCACATCCTGGCATGAGGTAAACATGGCTTCGTGCACCTGCCTCAGCAAGGCACGCCCCTCCTCGGATTGCGCCAATCGAGCCTCGGCCGGAACGGCGCCGTTTCTCGTGATCGTGGCATTGATGACATCATCAGCCAATTGAACCTGCACGTGCGAGTAATTGGATTTCATGAATTCTGTATGGAAATTGAGAATCGCCAGCATGACGGCATATTCAAGATCGGCGGTGCTCCTGGCTTGCCCCATACGCTATCCCCTTCTCTTCTGGGCATAAGCTGCGCCGGCTGCACGGCAAAGCGCCCTCTGAAGAGGGACGCCATCGCGCAGGGTCCCGGCCTGATGTCTCAAGCGACGCGTGACCCACCCCATCATGACAGCGAGGTCACCACCGAAAGTCTGGCTCGATCCCCGCGAGGCTCCGCGCGTTCGCGACGGTTTTTCAGAATGACGGGATCGACAATGTCGCCACACATCATGCAGTGCAACGCCTGGAACTCCTGTCCCTGGGTTTCCAACACATGATCATAGACTTCCCGATACATGGGACTATAGCATCGCAGGCAATTCATCACGCCTCCGTTGTGTCTTTCTGGTGGTGCAGGAATGCACGAATTCGGTTGCTACATGAGAAGTTTGCAAAGGCTGGTCCAGACCTCGTGAACGGAAGGTCCTGATGGGGGTTCCGGCAGATCCACGCGAAAACCGGCCGTTATCCAGAATGAATCTCGTCCGATCGTGGGCTCAGTACCGCATGAGGAACACCTAAGCTCACGAAAACGTGTGCGCGCGCACCAATATGGCGGGAGTTGTGCACCGGCACTCGGAAGAGCTCGAGTCAGGCGCGTGGTTTGCGGCGGCGGTCCAACATCCAGCGGGTGACACCAAGCTGTTTTGCGGCCAAGGTTTTATTGCCGCCGGAGCGCGCCAAGACTTCTTCGATGATGCGGTCCTCCAGATCGGCAAGCGTCTGAGCACCGATCTGAAAACTGATATGGACCTGCGTCGGGTCCGTTGATCCGGCAGCGGGAGGAAGAGCCGAGGAGTCTGTCGGGATAGAAGTGTGGACTACCTGTTGTACGTCCCCCGGAAAGTTGGCGGCTTCGAGAGTCGTCCCCCCGCAGAACAAGACGGCACGTTCGATTAAATTGCTCAGCTCACGCACGTTGCCGGGCAGCTGATACTCACGGAGCAGGGCCTGCGCACTTGCGCCTAATGTGCGTGCCGGTTTGGTGAGCGCCAAGGCTGAGCGGGTCAGGAACTGTTCCGCCAGAGGAATAATGTCCTCCCGCCTCTCGCGGAGCGGCGGGACAACCAAGGTGACGACATTCAAGCGGAAGTACAGATCCTCCCGGAATTCTCCCTTGGCCACCGCCTCCTTGAGATTACGATTGGTCGCCGCCATCACCCGTACATCGATAGGAATGTTGACGGCCCCTCCGACCCTACGGATCGTCCGTTCTTCCAGCACTCGGAGGAGCTTCGCCTGCAACGGAAGCGGCAGATCGCCGATTTCGTCAAAAAAGATCGTTCCCCCCTCGGCCACCTCGAGGAGACCGCACTTTCTCCCAGTCGCTCCGGTAAAGGCACCCTTCTCGTGCCCGAAGAGCTCACTCTCGAAGAGATCCCGCGGGATCGAGGGACAATCCACCTCCACACAGGGTTTCCCGGCGCGGGCGCTGTTGTAATGGATGACCCGCCCCATGTACTGCTTGCCGGTCCCCGTCTCACCCTGAAGCAGCACCGTCACCCGATCGTTTTTGATGAGTTCCTGCAAGTGGGCAAGAAAATTTTTCGTGACCGGACTTCGAGCAATCACACGGTCGAGGGCATACCGGGCGGCATCCTGCCCGCTATGCAACTGCACCTGACGCTGCAAGGTCAAAAACTCGGTCGCCCGGCGCAGTGTGTGCAGGAGATCGTCCATGTCGATGCTTTTGGCGACGAAATCAAACGCGCCTAGCCGCATGGCCTCCACCGCATCTTTCACCGTGCCCCTCGCCGTCAATACAATGACCGGCAGCCCCGGCAATAGCTGTTTCACGCGGGCCAGCACGTCCAACCCCGAAAGATTCGGCATCACCAGATCGGCGACCAGCACATCCGGCTCAAAGGATCGGAGGAGCCCCAGGGCTTCCTCGCCCGAGCCGGCCGTTTGTACGACATAGCCCTGATCGCGCAGGCGCAAGGCAAAAGCCTCGCGCACCGACGCCTCATCTTCCAGCAACAAGAGTTGCCACGCCATTAGGACATCCCGCTTGCGCCGTGAGCGCCAGCCATCAGATATTTCGTAGTCATCCCTGTGTCGATTCTCCGTTAGGCCTCATGTCGAACCGGCAGCCAGACATCCACCACCGCCCCCTGGCCGGGCGGGCTTTGAACGACAAGCTGTCCATGGTGGCGCTCGACAATGTCTCTCGTGATCGTCAATCCGAGCCCTACCCCTTTGGCTTTTCCGTTGGTGAAAAAAGGCTCGTAGATCCGCTTCAAATCTTCCGCCGTGATGCCCTTCCCTCCGTCGGCAACCCGCATCAACACACCGGGAACGCGCCGGAGCTCCGGCGCCAGGGTGGCATGCACGGTGCCGCCCCCAGGCATCGCATCGATGGCGTTCATCACGATATTGAGGCAGACTTGAAGAATATGGGCTCTGGACGCATCGACAGGCGGAAGATCCGGCGCGACGGAGGTCCTGATCAGAATCTGATTCTTCACAAAGTTGGGCCGGAGGAGCGTGAACGTATCGTCCAATACTGAAGCGAGGTCGCAAGCGGCAATGTCGAACGGCCTGGGTCGCAACTGTCCCAGGTGGGATTCCAGCAGTGCATCGATCCGCGATGCCTCCCGGGCAATCAACCGGCACCGGTCGCGGGCCTCTTGAGGCAGAGACGTTTGCTCAGCCAGATGCGTGGCCAAACTCCCCAAGCCGATGAGGGGATTGCGCACTTCATGCAAGATGCCTCCTGCGAGCTGGCCGACGAGTTTGACCTGCTCGGTATGACGCAGGGCCTCCAACATCTGCTCGCGCTCGCTGAGATCGGTCAGAATCGCCATGAAGTACTGCGTCGTCCCGTCGGACGCCTTCACCGGGCTGACGCTTTCCCAGACCAGAAACTCCGACCCGTCTTTTCGCCGGTTGACGAACCGCTCTACAAACGGATGTCCGGCGCGTATGGAGTCCCACAACCGCTCATAAAATTCCGGCGAATGCTTGCCGGATTTCAAAATCACCGGACGCTGGCCCAGCGCCTCTTCGCGCGTCCATCCGGTCATGCGCTCCAGGGCCGGATTCCAGTCCAGGATTTTCCCGTTCGTGTCCGTCATCATCACCCCGTCCTGCGCCGACAGGAAGAGGCGATGATAAAAATCCATTTGCGTTTCTTCGTGCCGGCGGCGCTCCAGCACCGCCCCGATGGTATTTGCCATCGTACAGAGAAATTCCTGTTCTTTCTGCGTGAACCGGCGGACGCGCTTGGAATGGGCCGTCATGACGCCATAGACGCGATCCTCGACCAGCATCGGCACACACATGCCGGCCACGGCGCCATGCTCCGTCAGTAACTTTGAGGCGGAAAATCGCGTTTCCCGCCGGAGATTCTCCACCACCACCGGAACCCGTTCGCGAATCGCGTAACCAGCTTGGGAATGCGTGCCGCCTTCGATCGTCAATTTTCCGATGAGGTCATCCTGCAGTCCGCTTCCCGCCATGATGTACAGATGGCCGTCCGGCTCCCGAGGCACCAGAATTTTGCACAGTTCCACTTCCAGGGCTGCCGCCGTTTCCTTCACCGCGTCGTTCATCAGCTCCTGCGCAGAGATCCCGCTGACACCCAGCGTACCGATACGCGCGAGCACCGATTGAAAGCGGGCCACCTGCGAGGCATCCTGCGCAAGGAGCACGCGTTCCGTCACGTCCTCCAACACCATTAAGACACCGCACTCGCCGCGATAGGGCACGACGTTGAAGCGGCAGGCATAATAGAGGGCGCGCCCGTCGTGCCCCACCAGCTGATATTCCACGCTTTTCCGCGAACCTAAATCGCGCTGGTTCCAGACAATGGCATCATCCAGCAGACGTTTTCGCAGCGCAGACTCCCCGCCTTCCTGAGGCGGTACGCTCTCCACCAGTTCCGCAAATTGAGAGTTTTCGAAAATGAGCAGGCCTTGGCACACAAAACACAGACCGCCGTGTATGCAGTCGCTCAACCAGGCGAGGACCTCCGCGGCCGCAGGTTCAGATCGAACCGGCCGGGAGATCTTGGAACGGGTACGATGGGAAGAAGGCATCACTATCCTGCTCGTCCGGAGTCTCACGTGATCGAGACGGCACGTGCATGCGTACGATGCCAGTATACCGAGCAGGCCCCACCCCGTCGAGAGGAAGACCGAGGACCACCCCGTCTAAGGGGCCACAAAATGATCCCGGCGTGTGACCGCAACGTCGCTGACGAACATCGCGCCCGAGTGTTTGTGGAACACCGGGCCGAGACCGGCCAAAATCGGCTCGATCCGCTCCTCCGGCACCACGGTAAACACGATCACCTGGCTGCTGGTGTCATCGAACAACAGATGTCCTTCATGAAATCCATGGTGGCCCTTACCCGACACATTGTTAATGATCGTGTACCCCGTCGCCCCCACCCGGTCTAGCAGACTGGTGACGATTTTCAAATGCTCCCCCTCGACCACAATGCGAATCTCTTTCATCGGATGCAACGTCAGCATACTCCGCCCCCTTCCTCCTATTGATCCTTCCTCTTCTGCTCGAATGATGTCGTCCGCGCCCATGCGTCTTGCCCCGTCCCGACCGCCTCACCATCTTTGCGAAGCCCGGACCGCTCCTGTGCTCCGACCAGGTCGGCGGACAGAACGGAATAGGACTCCGGCGCGTCCGACACCGGCTGCCAGCCCTGCATGATGTCGTAGTGATAAAACTTCGCTTCCTCCGGTTCGCAGACGACCAA
>DAONAB010000239.1:0-5189 GCA_035400805.1 Nitrospira sp.
GATCAAGGGGATACGCAATTCCAAGGCCCGATCGACGGCGCGACAGATTTTTTCCCCCACAACGGAGCCCATGCTGCCGCCCATAAACCCGAAATCGAAGACACAGAGCGCGACCTTCCGCCCGTTGATGACGCCTTGGCCGATGACCATGGCATCTTTTCGACCCGTCTTTTCCTGCTGCGCCTTAATCCGGTCTTTATAGGTGCGGGTATCCTGAAACTGCAGCGGGTCCTGCGGCTCGAGCTCGGGGTCCCACTCTTTAAATGTGCCGAGATCAACCAGGAGATTGATGCGTTCGATGACCGAGATCGGGAAATGATAATCGCACTTCGGGCAGACCTTGTTATTGCGGTCGACTTCCTTGCGATAGACGATCTCCCGGCAATGATTACACTTCAGCCACATCCCTTCCGCTGTTTTCGAGCGTTTGGGAGGCTCCGCTTCCTCGGTCTTTCCTTTTTTAAACCATGCCATCTGTGCTCACCTATAGTACAAGGGTTTGGCCCTCTTCAAGCGCGGTCAAATGACGAATGCCGAGTCGGCCCAGTTCCTCCCGGATCTGTACTCGGAACCGCGGCTTCAAGTGATACGCATACACCGGCAAGTCCGGTCTCGCAATTTTGGCGAACTCTTCAGCTAACAACGCCGGCGTGAGGTGTTTGGCCACTCGCGCCAATTCGGCCATCTCATCGGGAAACGAACTTTCAATAAACGCGGCCTGCAATCCGTCCACCGCTCCAGCCGCCCGCCAGAGCGCGTCAGTCTGATAGGTGTCGCCGCTGAACAGCACCGTGCGGGTCCCCTCGCGGAGGAGAAAGCCCACCGTCGGCACGACATGGTTCACCGGAATCGGCGTCACTCCCAGCCCGCACAGCAGTGTCTCCTGGCCGGGGGAAAGTTCGCGCGACACAAATAGCGGCTTGGCGGGATCGGGCAACCGGAAAAAATCCGGGTAGACCGTGCCATTAAAAATATGTCTGCGCAACCCGTCCAGGACTTCGGGAATCGCCGCGATGACGACCGGCTCCTCGATCTCACCGACCAGGTTATCGGCCAAGGTCGGCAGCTCACGAATATGATCAAAATGCGCGTGCGTCAGCAGGACCACCCGGATCCGTCGTTGCTCGTCGAGGTACAGCCTCGATCCGACCGTGCCGGCGTCCACCAGCAGTTGATCGTTGACCAGAAAGCCGCAGGTCCCGCACTGAACCGGACCATTGTCGCCTGAGACGAGCTGCCCGGACCCATGGCAACCCAACACACGGACATTCATGGCCGTGGCTTTCCGGACGTGCCCCGGCGTATCGGCATGCCATCACGATCTTGTGGACGAGTCCTCCGCACTGGGCGGCAGAATAACACACCTCTCCAAAAGGCGCACACAGATTTGCACGGGTGGCGCCCCCCTTACCGATCGTCATGACAGAAGAAAAATAGCCGCGTGAGGCAGGGGGGACGGTTCACGAACCCTGTGACTAGGACCAGCCACCACCCAGTCCGATCCGCACCATCATCAGCACACCCAAGCCGATGCTGGCAAGACAGGCCAGCCCCTGGACCAGCCAATAGGCTCGAGGGCCGACGGTGACGGAATACACAACCGGCAGACTGAGCACCGCGCCGACTCCCACCATTCCGAGAATAGACCCGACTCCGAACACGACGATATAGCCGATGCCCTGTCCCATGCCCGTCACCGTGGACAGTACCACCAACATCAACGCCGCCGATCCGGCCAACCCATGTGCCATCCCGATCAGGAGAGGCCGCAGCGATCCCTGATACCAATGCCCATGCGCGTGATCTGCCTGCCGATGGTGGCTGTGCAAGTGCACGTGCGGCTTTCCCCCATGCTCGTGCGTGTGGAGATGCCACTGTTCACGATAGATCCTTCGGGCCAAGGACAGACCCAACGCCACCAGCATCCCGCCGACGGCAAACTCGAACAGATTCGCCATGGATTCAGGAATCGTCAGGTTTAAAGCCAGCAGAAGAGTCCCGACACACAACAGCATCAGCGTGTGGCCAAGCCCCCAGAAAAACCCGATCGAGGTGGATGCCTGAACGCTGGGCCGTTCGGCCAGCACCGTGGACAGGGCGGCAAGGTGATCCGCATCGAGGGCGTGACGCAGCCCCAGCACGAATCCAAGGCTCAAGATGGTCAGGGTATGAGGATCAAACATTGCCTGCTCCAGGAGAGCGACGTCGGCCGATCCGGCCACGGGAGCAGCACACACCGGCGGTCATCCCCCCCGCGCATGCATTTCCAGGTGGGGATCTTCACGGAGTCGGTTGATCTCAATGAGGTGCTGTTCACGCAACCCAAGCACTTCCAGCGCCTTGCGCTCTTCAGCGCCACGATCCGCCCGGCCCTCCCAGGCGGCAGTGATCAACGCTTTCAATTCGTCGCGGGTGCGGCCCTGCCGGAGCGGCGCACGGAGATCCAGGCCGTCTTTCGCATAGAGACAGAGATACCACATTCCATCGGCCGTCAGCCGGCTGCGATCACATGAACGGCAGAAAGGCGTGGTCGTCGAAGGAATGATGCCGAACGTGGTGCCGTCCGGGAGCACAAACCGTTCCGCCGGCGCGACGCTGTTCTCAATGACCGGCTTGACGTCGCCGTAGTGGCGGCCGATCAGTTCCAGCATCTCCGCCCGCGACAACACCTGCTTCATAGACCAGTCCGTCGCGCCCCCGACATCCATATATTCGATGAACCGTACCTCGCCGCCGACACTCTTGCCATATTCCAGGAGATCGATCAGTTCATCGTCGTTGTAACCCTTGATGACCACGGTGTCGAACTTCAGCGACGGGAACCCGGCTTGCACCACGGCCTTGATGCCGTCGAACACCTGGTGATGGAGATCCCGTTTGGTCAGCGTACGGAATCGGTCCGCCCGGAGGGTATCCAGGCTGATGGTCACGCGATTCAGTCCGGCGAACGAGAGATCGGCGGCCTGATCCGCCATGAGCACGCCGTTGCTGGTGAGAGCAATCTCTGTGATTCGGCGATTTTCCGACAACTGCCGGACAAATCGCGGCAGGTCTCGCCGCAACAGCGGCTCTCCGCCCGTCAGACGAACCTTATCTACCCCCAGCTCGGTAAAGACTGCGGTGAGCTCCGCCATCTCTTCGAAGGTGAGAATGGTATCGCGCGGCAACCAGGCGTAATCATCCTCGGGCATACAATACTTACACCGGAGATTACAGCGGTCGGTCACGGACAGGCGCAGGCTGCGGAGCGGGCGTCCCAGCCGGTCATAGATGGTAGGAACAGGTGTATCGAGCGAGCTGTGGTCCATAATATGTCGAGGACGCGGGCCTCGTTCCCTTACTGCCGTGGAATTGGGCTAAGGGTGCTCCTCGACCCACACCTCGCCGTCCGGGGTATGCTCGAGTTTCCAAATCGGCGTGATTTGCTTCAATTCGTCGATGGCCCACTTACAGGCCTGAAAGGCCTCCGCTCGATGTTCCGCGCCGGCAATAATCAAGACAATATTTTCGCCGATGCCGATCTCACCGTACCGGTGCAGGATTAACAGCTCAATAATCCCGAAATCTTTCAGCGCGCGTTCACGAATCTCCCGCAATTTTTTCTGCGCCATGCCTTCGTAATGCTCGAAGGTGATGCCGTCGACATCCTTGCCCTTGGAACGGTCTCTGGCAGTCCCCAGAAAGATCGCAATGCCGCCGATGCGCTTGGAACGCGCGCGGACACGACGGAGTTCTTCGTCGATCGAGAAATCTTCCCGCTGTACTCGAACCAGCATCGCCTCGTCGCCGGTGACAGGCTGGTCGGCTTGCGTGACCTGTTCAAGACTCATCGATTATGTCCCTCCGGTTTCGCCATGGTTCTCTCGGAAAGGATGCTCAACAAGTCTGTCCGGCAAGGCCGCAGCGCGCACGGAGGCGAGGCGTACGACTGGTACGTCGAGCCGACGCGCAAAGCGAGAACGCCGCTGGCAGACTTGTTCAGCATCCGTCATTTCCGCCGGCAAAGGGCGGCAACAGCGCAATTTCATCTCCATCGCGCACTTCCACATCCTCATGCGCGATATCCTGATTCACCGACACAAGGACCTTTTTCTTCTGCAGCAATTCGCCGATCTTCGGATAGGCCGAATCGATCACGGCGACCAAGTCCTTCACCCGCTTGCCGTCCTGCAGCGCCAGAGACAGTGTGCCCTGATTGCCGGCCAACATCTTCGTCATCCCGAACAGTTGAATCGTAACCGTCATCAGCCGGCCTTCCGGGTGTAGACGCCGGATTTTCCGCCGGACTTCGTCAACAGGCAGATGTCGCCGAAGCTCATGCCTCGATCCACCGCCTTGCACATATCATAAATCGTCAAGGCGGCCACCGAGGCCGCCGTCATCGCTTCCATTTCAACGCCCGTCGGTCCCGTCGTCTTGGCCGTAGCACTGATCACAATGGAGCAGCGCCCCTCACGGTCCGGCTGAGCGATTTCCTGGAACGAAATATCGACGCTCGTCAACAAAATGGGATGGCACATAGGAATCAGATCCGGGGTCTTCTTCGCCCCCATGACGCCCGCCACCTGGGCGACCGACAATACATCGCCCTTTGCGATCTTACCTTGTTGAATTTTTTCAAGGGTTTCCGGTTGGAGGAAGACGATGGCCTGCGCGGTGGCCAATCGCTCAGTCGAGGCTTTCGCTCCGACATCGACCATCCGTGCCCGCCCCGATTCGTTGAAATGCGTAAACTCGCCCATTCTTTATGCCAAATCAGCTGGTTGTCGCATCAAAACCGCCGGATTATAGGAGCCGGTGAAAATGGGAGTCAAGCCACGTCCCGGGACCCACCGCAGGCTCAGACGACGGGATCGCTCCATCAATGCGGGCGGCCGGCACGAACCAGATTCGGTGCAAATGTCGCTGAAGATCGAGTAGAGTGGCCCAGCAACCCAGACTCTAGTTGAAACTGTTGGAGGGCGCATGTCGACCTTGAGACGACCGGAATTGGAAAAAGACAATCCCATAGCCCCGCAGATCTATATTGGACCGAGAAGAAAGCGGGCGTTGGCTCGCAATGCCTCGTCCGAGCCAATGGCCGCCCCGGACGGAATCGCCACCCGGCTGCAACGCTTGGTCCAGGCGGCGGAGCAGTTCGTACACAGCATGCCCCCCGTGCAGGAGACGGATAAGGAGCGGCACGCGCT
>DAONAB010000240.1:0-5144 GCA_035400805.1 Nitrospira sp.
GGTGACGACGCAGATGTTGTCTTTGCAGGGCGTGAAGGCTGAGGCGGTCACGGGGTTGCCGACCGACGAGCGGCTGCTCAGCGTCGAGGTCTTGGGGCGCCATCGCAATCGATTGCGCAAAGGGCACCATGCGGGCAATCAATTTCGTTTGGTCGTGCGGGATGTCCGGGAGAAGAGCGAGGAATTGCTGAACCGCCTGTTTGATGAGTTGGTGCGGCGTGGGGTGCCGAATTATTTTGGCCCGCAACGGCAGGGACGCTCAGGGACCAATTTTCAGCTGGGTGCTGAGTTGCTGCAGGACGCCGACCGCCGCAAGAAGATGCCGCGCTCCAAGCGCATCTGGTTCATGAATGCTTATCAGTCGTATGTGTTCAACCACATCGTCGCGAGACGAATCGACAGTATCGACCGGGTGTTGCTCGGTGACTGGGCCATGAAGTCTGACAACGGCGCCTGCTTTCCGGTGGAGCAGCCGGAGGTGGAGCAGTTGCGGGCGGATCGATTCGAGATCAGCCCGACAGGACCGCTGTTTGGTTCCCGTGCGCCCTGGGCGACCGGTGTGCCGGGTGAGATCGAGCAGGCGGTGATTGCTGAATTGGGCACGACTCCGGAACTGCTCTCGAAAGCCGGCGCGGAATGCGGATTTCGCGGTGAGCGGCGGGCTCTGCGCGTGCGTCTCAACGATCTGGTCTGGTCGCTGGAGGGGTCGGTGCTCACGCTCTCGTTCTGGCTCCCACCCGGATCTTATGCCACCAGCGTGCTGCGAGAGATCGTGAAGACACATGCGTAATACGGGCCATCCTGCCGGACTAATGGTAGAATCATACAACAGGTGTCCTTCATTGGGGATGCCTCTCTCAGTGTCCGCCGGAGTTCAGGAGATCCGTCATGACTGCCTTGCAGGAAACGGTCTTTCTCCAAGGCCACATCATCGATTCGTTGATCCTGGCCAAGGTGCTGGATACGATTCTGGTGATGGGCGGCACGTTTGATCTGCAGGATGTAAACATCGGCACGACGAGAGATGCGCCCTCGCAGGCGCGGATTGTCGTGCGTGCCCACTCCAGCCGGCTGTTGGCCGAGATTCTCCAAGCCATTCAACCGCATGGCGCCACTGTCGAGCGGGACTCCGATTGCCGATTCGAGCCGGCTCCAGCGGCCGGCGTCTTTCCGGATCAATTCTATGCCACGACACATTTGCCGACGCAGATCCGCCTTGACGGCGACTGGGTCGAGGTCGAGGGTATGGAGATGGATCTGGGTATTTGTGTGGATCCGGCGAAGGCTCGCGCCAGAACGCTGCCGATGGGAGCGGTAAACGCTGGCGACTTGATCGTGACGGGGAGAGAAGGCATCAGGGTGACGCCGCTGGCCCGTCCGGCCGAGCGGGATGTGTTCGGGTTCATGGAGTCCGTGGTGTCCTCTGAGCGGCCGCACCAGCCGGTCATCGCGGATATCGCGCAACGCATGTTGAAGTTACGCGCCGGCTCTCGACAGGGACACCCCGGCACCAAGGTGCTCGTTGCGGGCGGGCCGGCGATCGTGCATGCCGGAGGCCGGGAAGCGCTGACCTGGCTCATTGAGGCTGGATTTATCCAGGTCCTATTCTGCGGCAATGCGCTGGCGGCCCACGATATGGAGGCCGCATTGTACGGGACGTCTCTCGGGTATGGGTTGACCGCTGGTCGTTCCGTTCCCCATGGTCATGAACATCATTTGCGGACGATCAACCGGATTCGCGCGATCGGCAGCATCGATGAGGCGGTGCGTTCCGGTGTCATCACGGAAGGCATCATGGCCGCCTGCGTCCGCCACAACGTCACACTGGTGATGGCCGGAACCATTCGTGACGACGGCCCCTTGCCCGGCGTGGTGACGGATTCCATGCAGGCCCAGGAGGCCATGCGCGCGGAAGTGCAGGGCGTCGGCCTGGCTCTGTTGGTGGCGTCCACATTGCACGCCATCGCAACCGGCAATTTGTTGCCCGCCTCCGTTCCCACCGTCTGTGTCGATGTCAATCCGTCGGTGCCGACCAAACTGGCGGATCGGGGCAGCTTTCAAGCCGTCGGTCTGGTGATGGACGCCGCCTCCTTTCTCAAAGAGCTGGCGCGAGAACTGGGGTGGCGCCTATGAGCCGGTTGCTGGTCTGTCCTCCTGAATATTTTCAGATCGATTACGAAATCAATCCCTGGATGCGGCGTGAGAATGCGGTGGTTCCCTCGCGCGCGGTCAGCCAATGGCAGACGCTGATGCACGTGCTGGAGCAGGACGTGGGTGTGGGCGTCGAGCGGATGCAGCCGGTTCCCGGCCTGCCGGATCTCGTGTTTACGGCCAATGCCGGAGTGGTGGCCGGTCGCCGGGCGGTCATCAGCCGGTTTCGGTACCCCGAGCGACGGCGCGAAGAACAATATTTTGCGCAATGGTTCCGTGAGCATGGGTATGACGTGTTGACGCTCGAGGAATCCCTGTATTTTGAAGGAGCCGGCGACCTGTTAGGATTTCCGGATACGTGGTTCGGGGGGTATCACCAGCGATCGGACATCCGGTCGTTTCCGAAGCTCAGCGAAATCTTCCAGCGTGAAATCATTCCCCTCGAACTCATCGATGGCCGGTTCTACCACCTGGACACCTGCTTTTGTCCGCTGAGCGGCGGAGAACTGTTGTACTTTCCGTCCGCCTTCGATGCCTATGGCCTGGCCGCCATCGCGCAACGGATATCCGAGGAACAGCGGCTTGCGGTGCCCGAAGAGGAAGCGATTCGATTTGCCTGCAATGCTGTCTGCGTCGGCAAGCACATTGTGATTCCGGCCGGCTGTCCCCGAACGATGCAGCTCCTGGAATCCCGGGGGTACCACATCCACGCTGTGGAGTTGGGTGAGTTCATGAAATCAGGCGGGGCGGCCAAATGCCTGACTCTCGCGTTGGACTGACAGATCTCGCCTCGCCCTGAGTGTCGTGCGGTTATCCCTTCGACCGGAAAAGAAACGACAGGTACAGTCCCGCGATAGCAGTCGTGGTGAGTTCGATCGTGAGCAGTAAACGGCTGACGATGGCATCGGGTTGCGGCGGGGAAAGGATGAAGTGAAAGCCGAGAAAGGCTGCCGGTTGCGTGGGTGGCGTTTCCCAGGGCGGCATGATGACGGACACGATCAACACCGTGACCATGCCGTACAGGATCTGTAGATTGAGCTGGTCTCTGGCCGGCCCCGACGCTTGCGGCGTCGCCTGTTGTTCCGTGTCGCCGGCTACACCGGCCCCGCAGTAGGTACAGTAGCGATTGATTTCAGGCAGGGCACGTCCGCAGGCTGGACAGGGCTTCATAACGCTGGCTCCTCGTGGACCTGCAGCCTACCCTCTGCGCGAACGGAATTCCAGTGCCGATGCGAACGGGCGGGATGACTTCGTTGACACCCTTCCAGACCCCTTCCTATAATCCGCCTCCATGACGCGATCAGTGAGTCAAAGGGTAGCTGTCATCGGCGCCGGCGCCTGGGGCACCGCATTGGCCCGGCATCTGGCCGACAAGCAGATCTCCGTTCGCCTGTGGGCGCATGAACCGGAGGTGGTGCAGGCCATTGAGCAACGGCGTGAAAACGTCGTGTTTTTGCCGGGAGTCCAGCTGCCGTCGACATTGACCGCGACGGACCAGTTGTCCGACGCCGTGGCCGGGGCTGATTGTGTAATTTTCGCCGTACCGTCGCACGTGGCGCGACTGGTCCTGAGCCGGATCGGCCCGCTCCTGCCGCAATCGGTTCCCTTCGTCAGCGCGACCAAGGGCATCGAGGAAACCACCCTCAAATTGATGACGCAGGTGATGCAGGAGGTTCTTCCTAGCCATATGCGGAAGTCATTGATGGTCCTGTCCGGTCCCAGTTTCGCCAGTGAAGTCAGTCAAGGAAAGCCGACGGCGCTATGCCTCGCCGGCCAGGATCCCGGAGCGGTCAAGGCGATCCAGGCCCTATTCATGACGCCGACGTTTCGGGTGTATGCGGATGACGACCTGATCGGGGTCCAACTCGGCGGCTCGCTCAAAAATGTTATGGCCCTGGCTGCCGGTGTGGTGGATGGATTAGAACTCGGCCATAACGCGCGCGCGGCCTTGATCACGCGTGGATTGGCCGAAATGATCCGGCTCGGTCTGGCCATGGGCGCGGACCCGCGAACGTTTTACGGATTGTCGGGTGTGGGAGATCTCATTCTGACCTGTACCGGTCCGTTGAGTCGCAATCATTCAGTCGGGGTACGGTTGGGAAAGGGCGAACGGTTGGACGGAATTCTTGCGAGTATGCAGGCAGTGGCCGAAGGCGTCCGCACAGCCAAGGCCGCGTTGGGTTTGGCGCAACGATGCGGGGTGGACATGCCGATTGTCCAGGAGGTCAACGCGGTTCTCTTCGCCGACAAATCCTGCCGTCAGGCAGTCGGTGACCTCATGGAGCGCGGAGCCAAGGAAGAAAAGGCCCTGTCATGAATCAAGATCAGTTGCGGGCGTTGCTCACGGAGGTTCAGCAGGGCGACGTGGCGGTGCCGGAAGCCCTGCACCGGTTGCGCACGCTGCCGTATGAGAATTTAGGGTTTGCCTCGCTCGATCACCACCGGGCACTTCGACAGGGTTTCCCGGAAGTCATTTTTTGCGAAGGGAAAACTGTGTCGCAGGTGGTGGCCATCGCCAAGACCCTGTTGCAGAAGAATAATTCGTTGCTGGCAACGCGCGTGGAGCCGGCCGTCGCGCGCGCGTTGTTGCGGGTGAGCAAACGGGCGACCTATCACGAGGCGGCGCGAGTGGTGGCTATTGTGCCGCCCAAGTTGGTGCGTCGAGGGTCCGTGTTGATTGTCACCGCCGGCACGGCCGATATTCCCGTCGCCGAAGAAGCGCGCGTGACGGCCGATATCATGGGCAGCAAGACCGACACCCTATACGATGTGGGTGTGGCCGGCTTGCATCGGTTGCTGGGCCAACAAGATCGATTACATGACGCGCGGGCGATCATTGTGGCGGCCGGGATGGATGGTGTGCTTCCGAGTGTCGTCGGTGGATTGGTGCGGCAACCGGTGATTGCGGTGCCGACCAGTCGTGGCTATGGCGCCCATTTCGGCGGGCTGGCGGCGTTGTTGACGATGCTGAATTCCTGCGCCGCCGGGGTCGG
>DAONAB010000241.1:0-5131 GCA_035400805.1 Nitrospira sp.
GTGAAAATTTCCAGCAGAATGGCATGCGGCACACGCCCGTCGACGATATGCGCTTTCCCGACGCCATCGGCCAAGGCATCCAGGCAGGCATGCACCTTGGGCAACATCCCTTCGCTGATGGTGCCACGCTTGACCATGCGCTGCACGTCTTTGCGCGAGACCGTCGACAGATGACGGCCGTTGGCATCACGAATGCCCTTCACGTCGGTCAACATCACCAGCTTTTCCGCCTTCAGCGCTGCGGCGATGGCTCCGGCGACCAGGTCGGCATTGATGTTGTACGTGTTGCCTTCCCGATCCGTTCCAATGGGCGCAATGACCGGAATATAGTGATCTTCCTGGAGCTTCAGGAGCAACGTGGGGTCGATCGACTTCACGTCGCCGACGAATCCGAAATCCGCGTCGCTGTCTTCGGTATCGATGTCCTTCTCGATGCTTTCCGCCCACGCCTTCGCGGTCAACGGCTTGGTCAACATCAACCCGCCGTCTTTGCCGCTCAGCCCGACTGCCTGGCCGCCATGCCGGTTCAGGAGATCGACGATTTCCATATTGATTCGTCCCGCGAGCACCATCTCCACAATTTCCATCGTCGCGGCATCGGTCACCCGCACGCCATGCTTGAACTTCGCTTCCATGCCCAATCGATCCAACATCTGATCGATTTGCGGACCGCCCCCGTGCACCACGACGGGGTTCAAGCCGACGTACTTCAGCAACACAACATTCTGTGCGAACCGCGCCTTGAGCGAGGCATCCGTCATCGCATGCCCCCCGTACTTGATGACGACCGTCTTGCCCTTAAACGTCCGAATGTAGGGCAAGGCCTCAATCAGCACGTCGGCTTTCTTAATCAGTTTGTTCATGCGTCACTCCTCGCTCGGCCGGGCCCGCCTACAAAATATAACGGCTGAGGTCCTGATCCTTCACAATGTTGAGCAAACGTTCCCGGACGTACCCGGCATCCACAACCACCGTCTTCTGTGGCAGTTCCGACCCTTCGAACGACACCTGTTCAAGCAACCGCTCCATGATCGTAAACAGACGCCGCGCGCCGATGTTTTCTGTGCGCTCGTTGACCTGCACCGCCGTCGCCGCAATTTCCGCCACACCATCTGCTGTAAATTCGACAGCGAGCCCTTCCGTCTCCATCAACGCCTGATACTGGCGCACTAACGCGCCCCGCGGTTCGGTCAGGATACGCACAAAATCTTCTTTGGTAAGCGGCGTCAATTCGACACGGATGGGGAACCGGCCTTGCAGCTCAGGGATTAAATCCGATGGTTTGGCCACATGGAACGCCCCCGCGGCGATGAAAAGGATATGGTCGGTCTGCACGGCGCCATGTTTCGTGCTGACAGTCGATCCTTCCACAATCGGCAGGAGGTCGCGTTGTACCCCCTCCCGTGAGACGTCGGGGCCCATCGCGCGCTCACGGCCGGCGATTTTGTCGATCTCGTCCAAAAAGACGATGCCGGTCTGCTCCACTTTGGTGATGGCTTCCCGCACCACCTCATCCATATCGATCAGCTTCTGCGCTTCCTCCTGAGTCAGATGCTTCAGGGCATCGGGAACCTTCATCAGTCGTTTCTTTTTCTTCCCCTGGAACATGCCGCCGAGCATGTCGCGGAGGTTTCCTTCGAGATCTTCCATCCCGCCCGCATTCGAGATCACCCCGAGCGGGAGGGCGCGTTCCTTCACCTCGACCTCTACTGATCGCTGATCCAGCTTGCCTTCGCGCAATTGCAGGCGCAGCTTGGAGCGTGTGGCATCCGCCGATTCAGTGGGCTCCGCAACCTCCGCCCGCGATCCGGCATGGTCGAATCCTGGGGGGGCTGAGCGGGGTGGCGCGCCGGGCAGCAGCAAATCGAGCAACCGCTCTTCCCCCAGCCGCGAGGCTTTTTCCTGCACATCCTCCAAATGCTTCGTCTTCACCAGACTGATCGCCTGTTCGGTGAGATCACGAATGATGGATTCGACGTCGCGGCCGACGTACCCGACTTCGGTAAACTTCGAGGCCTCCACCTTGATAAATGGCGCTTCTGCGAGTTTCGCCAACCGCCTGGCGATTTCTGTTTTGCCGACGCCGGTGGGACCGATCATGATGATGTTCTTCGGCATGACCTCATCACGTAACTCCGGAGCGAGTTGCTGCCGACGCCATCGGTTGCGCAACGCAATCGCGACCATGCGTTTGGCATCCTGCTGGCCGATCACATAACGATCCAGCGCCTCGACGATCTGCCGGGGCGTGAGGCTGTTCACATTGAGGGAACGGGGCGTGGAGTCGGTGGTCATGACAGGGCTGATCCTACCGCGTGAGCGATTCGATCACAATCTGTTGGTTGGTATAAATGTCGATCCCGCCGGCAATCATCAGCGACTCCTTCACGATCTGCTCGGCGGCCAGGTCGGAGTGCGCCAGCAAGGCACGGGCGGAAGCCAAGGCATAGGGTCCGCCGGAGCCAATGGCCAGAATGCCATCCTCCGGCTCTACCACATCTCCCGTCCCCGAAATGATAAAGGAGTGATCGAGATCGGCGACTGTCAGCAGGGCCTCCAGGCGACGCAAGACCCGATCCGTTCGCCAATCTTTGGCCAACTCCACGGCGGCCCTCGTCAGGTTGCCGCGATACTCCGCCAGTTTTGCCTCGAATTTTTCAAAGAGGGTGAAGGCATCCGCCGTGGCGCCCGCAAATCCGGACAAGACCGTGTCGCTGTGCATCCGCCGCATCTTCTTGGCATTCTGTTTCATCACGGTGGTGCCGACCGTGACCTGCCCGTCACAGCCCATCGTCACCTGATTGCCCCGTCTGACACATAAGACCGTGGTCGATCGAATCTTCATCGCGAACCCTTCTGCTTATTCACTTCACCTGCTTCTCCCCCGGTGCCGGCACGGGGGTGCGTGCGATCGTATAACGCGAGTAGCTGGTCAGTCGCAAGATGTGTGTATTTTTGAGTCGTACTGAGCGACACATGCCCGAGCATCTCCTGAATAGCCCGCAGGTCTGCGCCTTCATCCAACAGATGCGTGGCAAAAGAATGTCGCAAGGTGTGCGGATGAATCGCGCCACCGCTCAGTTGTCCTGAATATTTCGCCACAATGCGGGCAATCGTCCTGGTCGTCAGTCGTCCCCCGCGACGATTACGAAACACGGCCGCGGAATCCTGTGGCCCTCGTGCTGAAGAATCCGAGGCAGCGTCGATGGGAGCCTGCGCGTGGTAGGCATCGATGGCTTCCAAGGCGAGGGGACTCAACGGGATCACGCGCTCTTTCCGCCCTTTGCCGCGCACACGCACCACACCCTCGCTGCGACTGATGTCTTCACGGTTCATCCCGACCAATTCACTGACACGCGCGCCGGTGGAATACAAGGTTTCGAGAATGGCACGATCGCGCAACCCTTCCCGCGCATCTGCGGAGGGGAATTCCATCAACGCTCCGGCATCGTCTTTTGTGAGCACCTGAGGAAGGTGTTTGGGCAGCTTTGGCGCACGCACGTCTTCAGCCGGATTCGCCTGCAGGCGGCCGATACGAACCAGATACCGAAAGAAACTTCGCAGGCACGCGAGTTTTCTGGCCAGGGATGTTTTCTTTTCACCCCCGCGATCCCGGGAGGCGAGAAATTCGCGAATCAACCCCGCGTCTATCGACTCGACCGTCAGCCGGTCACGAGGCTTCAGCGCGGCCAGCGCAAAATCACGAAACTGGGTGAGATCAGACGTATACGCGCGGATGGTTTGGGGAGAGGCGCCTTCCTGAACAGCCAACACCTCTAGGAAAGCCCGGATTGCGCGATCCATGCGTCAAAATCCTCAACCGCTCGTTGCTGGATGAGACGCCGCTTCTGCTCCTTGTCGCGGGTCTTGACGGTGACTGGCGGGAACAAACCGAAATTGGTGTTCATGGGTTGAAAATGCGCCGGATCGCTCTTGGTGATGTGCGCCATCAGGCAGCCATGGGCGCTGGCAGGCGGCGGGGTGACAAGCGGGAGACCAGCCAGGCCTCGCGCCGCATTGATGCCGGCAATTCCCCCCATCGCCGCCGACTCCGTATATCCTTCGACACCAACCAGTTGGCCGGCGAAAAAGACCGTGCCTCGAGTTTTGAGTTGGAGCGTGTCGCGCAAGAGTTGCGGAGAGTTGATGAAGGTGTTGCGATGCAGGCTGCCGAGCCGCAAAAACTCGGCTTGCTCCAGCCCGGGAATCATTCGAAAGACTCGCTTCTGTTCAGGATAGGTGAGCTTGGTCTGAAACCCGACCATGTTGTAGCAGGTGCCGTGAACATTTTCGGTTCGCAATTGCACCACCGCATAGGGGCGCTTCCCGGTTTTCGGATCCTCTAAGCCAACCGGTTTCAACGGACCAAACTGCATGGTCTGCCGTCCCCGCTCAGCCATCACTTCGATGGGAATGCAGCTTTCAAAGTAGGCGACTTTTTCAAACTCTTTCGGCTGCACTTTTTCGGCCGCCATCATGGCATCGTACAACGCATTATAGGCCGCTTCATCCATGGGACAGTTCAGGTAGTCCGCGCCGCCCTTCCCATACCGTGATGCGCGATACACGATGTCCATGTTGATGGAATCTGCATCGATAATCGGCGAAATCGCATCGAAGAAATACAGATGGCGTTCGTGAGTGAGCTCGCTGATGGCCTTCGACAATTTCTCCGAGGTCAACGGGCCGGTGGCGACAATCGTCACGGCATCCGCAGGGATCTCCGTCACCTCTTCGCGCATGATCCGAATATTGGGATGCCCTTCCAGCGCCTGCGTGATGGCACGTGAGAAGATGTCGCGATCCACCGCGAGTGCCGAGCCGGCCGGCACGCGTGCCTCCTCCGCCGCGCGAATCACCAGCGAGTTGAGGCGACGCATCTCGCCCTTGAGAATGCCGGGCGCATTGAGCGGGTCCATTGAACCCAGTGAATTCGAACAGACGAGCTCGGCCAGATCGCCTGTTTTGTGCGCCTTCGTCGTCTCTTTCGGACGCATCTCGTAGAGTGTGACCTTGGCTCCGCGTTGGGCCGCCTGCCACGCCGCTTCTGAGCCGGCCAAACCACCCCCGATGATGACGATGTCTTCACGCATGAATGGGAAACCTTTGAAAAGATGGAAGGAGGCTCATT
>DAONAB010000242.1:0-5110 GCA_035400805.1 Nitrospira sp.
CCCTAAACATCCTGCTTTCCTTCGCCCAGTTCGAGCGGGAGATCATCTCGGAGCGGACCAGAGACAAGATGTCCGCGGCCCGCAAGAAGGGCAAATGGGTCGGGGGCATGCCTGTCCTAGGCTATGACGTGGATCGTAAGGGTGGACGGCTGATCGTCAACGAAGACGAGGCTTTGAAAGTGCGGGGCATCTACGACCTCTACCTGGAGCATAAAGCACTGATCCCCGTCGTGCAGGAACTCGAACGCCGCAAGTGGGGGGCAAAACAGTGGACCACCCAGCGAGGGGATGTGCGCGGCGGGAATCTGTTCAACAAAAGCAGCCTCTTTCGGTTGCTCACCAACGTCGTCTACACAGGCAACGTCTGCTACAAGGGCACCATTTACCGCGGGGAGCACGAGGGAATCGTGGACCCGGACCTCTGGCAGCGGGTACAGGATACCCTGCGGCACAACGGCCGCTCCGGCGGAAAGGATATCCGCAACAAATACGGAGCGCTGCTGAGGGGGTTGCTCTACTGCGCGCCCTGTGGAACCGCCATGGTGCATACCTACACCGCCAAGAACGGAAGGCACTACCGCTACTACGTCTGCCTGACCGCCCAGCAACGCGGATGGACGGCCTGTCCGACCAAATCGCTCAACGCCCATGAGATCGAAACCGCGGTCGTCGACTATATCCGCGGCTTGGGCTCAAGCACGGAGGTCTTTTCGAAGACGGCATCAGAGGTGCGGGCACAGAGCCAAAAGCGATTGACGGAACTCGAAACCGAACGTCGGGCCCACGAGCGCGAACTCAAACGGCTGGATGTCAGACTCCGCGCCCTTGTGGCCGAGTCGCCCACATCAAGCACGGACCGACGGCTGGTGACCGATCAGATGGCCGATCTTCAGGACCAGATACGGTCTCTGGAGCAGCGGATGACCGCCATCCGGGAGGAAACCGTCGCCATTCAGAAAGAAACACTGGACGAGGGAGACCTGGAGAAAGCCCTCACGGCTTTCGATCCCATTTGGGAATCGCTCGCCCCACGCGAGCAGGCGCGGATCATCAAGACCCTCGTCGAGCGTGTCGCCTACGATGGACGCGACGGCAAAGTGACCGTGACGTTCCGATCCCCCGGCATCAAGGCAATGTGCATGGGAGACGGAACCCGTGGAGTGGAGGAGCGCACATGACCTCGACGATACGTCTTTCGGGCGGCGGTGGGCACTTGGAAGTGAGCTTCACATTCCAGCCGAGAAACAAACGCAAGTCCGGCGGGGCACAATCCGACAACCAGAGCGGTTCAACCGGCAAAGGGAACATCCCCCGTGTCGCCAGGCTTCTGGCTTTGGCGATCCGCTTCGACGGGCTGGTCCGGCGCGGCGAGGTACAAGACTACGCGGACCTTGCCCGCCTCGGCTACGTGACCCGGGCGCGCATCACCCAGATCATGAACTTGCTGAATCTCGCTCCGGACATTCAGGAGGACATTCTTTTCCTACCGAATACAACCAAGGGCCGCGACCTGATCCTGGAGAGGGACCTCCGGCCCGTCGCGGCCGTTCCCCACTGGAACCGTCAGCGCAAAATGTGGGCGCAGATGCGCAAAGACCGCATCGAATAAGCCTTCCACCCGTCTGCCGACATTCTCATTCTTGAGGGCCTCTATCGCCCTCAATCTCTTTCCTTTCGATTAGTTGAAGCCTTCCCTCGGTCTGTGTACATTTTTTTGAATTGACCTGACGCCTATCAGGGTTATATAATAGCATTTTGTAACGTGGCCGTAGTGTGCCTCCACTCGGCACCGCGGCCGATGTCGTTCATGAGGCTTTCAAGACTCAGGAAGACCGAGGTCATCGAAATGGAACGTAAAGGCAGAGGCCGACGCCCTGTTGAGGAGATAACCGACACACAGATCAACGCCTTGAAGGAGATACGCCGTTTCACGAACCATCGGGGGTTCCCCCCGACCATAAAGGAGCTTGCCGATATTCTCGGGATATCGCACGCCAGTGCGCATGGACAGGTGAACCAGCTCGTCCGCAAGGGATACCTGAAACGCGAGGCGAGAAAAGCCCGGAGTCTTGCCATCGTCCGCGAACCGGAGGACACACTCTCCGTCATGACCGCCATTCCCATCGTCGGACGCGTGGCGGCGGGCCGACCGATTCTGGCTGTGGAGAATATCGTCGGCGAGATCATGGTCGAAGGCAGGATCGCCCGGTCGGGCAGATGCTTCGCCCTCGAAGTTGCCGGAGACAGCATGGTCAACGCCGGAATCAGAGAACGCGATCTGGTTGTGGTCCGCGAACAGCCCGTGGCTGAGAACGGAGACATCGTGGTCGCCCTATTGGAAGACGAAGCCACGGTGAAACGGCTTTTCATTCGTGACGAAAAAATAGAACTAAGACCGGAAAATCCGAAGCATCGACCGATCCCGGTTGGACCCGACGACGGGCTCCGTATTCTCGGCAAGGTCATCGCCGTCCGGCACAGACAAGGGAGGTAAGAGAGAATGGGGAAGCTCAAGCATCGAACGTTCAATGCGGATCGGTTTTTGGATAAATTCCAGGGCCAAGAGGCCATCCTCCGCAACTTCGTTGGCCTTTGGGATGGTCGACTCGGGCTTGACGCCGCATCTCTTGATGTTCCCCGCTTCAAGGAATTCCTTGTCGATGGCGACGGGGACGGCAAGGACGATCTGCTCGAAAGCCTCTACATGGCCTTTGACCTCTGTACCGAGCGAGGCCATGAAGACCTCGTGGCCGCTTGCAACGAATGCGGATACGCACCGGACGGCAATGGAGATTTACCAGTCGAATGTATGAGTCTGAAGGTCAGAAGCGAGAACGAGGATGCTTTTACCCTTGCGTATGATCGGTATAACCTCTGGCGCGCCGAACGCTTCACCATTTTTCGCGGGAAGTCGGCAGCGGGCATCGTTGACGCGGATGCGGCTTCCAGCGCCTTCCAAACAAAACTCGCCGAAGTCTTCAAGGATCACAAAAACAGTGACCGGGTTCTCGTCCGCCACTATCAAGAGGGTGCATACACGAATTTCATCGTCTACCACGAGAAACGGGTCAAAGCGGAATTGATTTTCAAGGGAACCCGCACGAGGCCGAAAGTTGCACCGACCATCCTCCGTCCCGCGCAGCAGGACTTCATCAGCTATAACAATGAAACCGGGCAGGTGGAAATAGAAGCCGGTTTTGAAAAGGAGGAGACCGCTCTCCGCAAAGCGTTTGCCGAGTGCTGCCTCAAGGACGAAGACTTTTTCGACTCGCCTGGATCGGCGGACCGCATCAATCTCGCGCGGATAGCGGAAGATGACTTTGACATGCCGGTCGACGAAGATCATTCGGCCTTCCTCGCTGAGCTTCATTTCAACATCCAACAAACGCACGGCCCATCCTTCGTCGTTCGCTCCAAGAATGTGATGGAGACGCTGGAAAAGAACTATCTCCGCAAGCGTCTGCCAGGAGGCACGATCCGCCGGGCCGTATTCAAGATCATGTTCCCCGACGACCGGCGGGGAAAACGCATCGAACTCTCCGGCACCAACAAGATCAAGTTCAAGCGGGCCACGCATGCCGAAGACGTATTCCGCTATTTGAGAAACTGGGGGATCATCATTGACTGAGACGCTTCTCCATTTAGTGCTCCAGCGCCTCGACCAGATCGAGTGCCCCGTCTTTCTCCATAGAGAATTGGAGCGCTTCCCGGATGAAGAACTCGGTGTTCTTCGTGCGGAGGGAATCCTGCGGGAAACATCAAGGGCCACGGAGATTCCACGCCCGAATCACTTGCCTCCTGGGGGTGACCTGATTGTCCGGCGGACCTCCAAGGGCATATTCGGGGTTGCAGACGAAGACGACTACTTCGATCCGATACCACTCACCGAAGACGACATCCGGCAGTATGATATCTCACTCCCTAAGCTCGCTGCGGCGATCCGTCGCGATAATGGCATCAGTGGAAGCGGTCTTGAGAATCATGACGGTTTGATTCCGCTGGGGCAGAAGAGTGTTGAAGGAATCGGCAGCCTGAACGTTTATTTTTCGATCTTGAACGCGGACCAGAAAGATTTCCTATCCAGATGTCAACGTTTGGAACGATCCCCACAATCCCAAAGAATCGTTATGTTGACGCCTCGTGGCGTTGCACTTTCACCCGAAGGGCGTCGGATACTGGACGCTTCGGGGATCATCGTTGCAGCCTTGGATAGCGCCTTCGACCAGAGGAGTTTCTCGATTGATTGGATTGGCATTCTGGGTGTTATTGAGTCTCTACTGGCCGAAGATCATCCGAAAGATCGACGGGTATTTCAGAAGCAGGGAAAGACCTGGCTTGCTGTCTATGACGGTGTCCCGAAAAGCATCGGGGATTCCGTAGGCATGACCTACATCTGCCAACTCCTTCAAAGCGGTGGCCAAGACATCCACGCCGCAACGCTGAGGGGTGCAGGCATAGGCAAGGACAACACCATTGTCTTCGGCTCCGCCGGCGAGGTCATCGACGACCGAGCGCGCCGCGAGTATAGGGAACGAATCACAGAAATAGACGAGGAACTTTCGGAAGCCGAGGCTAATAATGACCTTGCCCGCAAAGAGAAACTCAATGAAGAGCGTGAAGTGCTTAATGAGGAAATCGCTCGGTCCACCGGCCTCCACGGGAAAAACCGTGAGGCATCAAGTGACCGAGAACGCGCTCGCCAGTCCGTCTCAGCCGCAATCCATCGTGCACTGAAAGCCATCAAGAAAGAACACGAGCCGCTTTGGCAGCATCTGAAAAACGCCTTAAAGATCGGGGAGTTCCTATCCTACCAACCCGATCAGCCCACCTCCTGGACCACATAATTCTCTGATTTTTCCTTCCGCGACGCCTCCTGTCGCGCCCGCGACGCCGGTTGTCACGCCTTCCCTCTGAAGGCTTGGTCCGGCGACCAATCAATTTAGGCAACAACGCCCTCTGGGCGCTGAAGCAACCCCCGAGAGAGCCTTTCGCCGGGCCAGCCTCTCGGGGGTTTTTCTTTGCCCAGAGGGCCAGACCGGAGGTGTGACATGCCAAATGTTGTGACAAAGGCGGCCCTGACTCCTGCCAGGAAACGCCTGGTCGAGCTGAT
>DAONAB010000243.1:0-5102 GCA_035400805.1 Nitrospira sp.
ACATTGAAAAGGCCATGAAGCTGAAGGGCCAGATCAAGTCGGCGATGGTCTATCCTACGGCGATCGTCGGTGTGGCGGTCGTCATCATCAGCGTGTTGATGGTCTGGGTCATTCCGGTGTTCGCGCAAATGTTTACCGAAATGTCCGGCGGCAAGGTCGGACTTCCCGGGCCGACGCAAATCGTCATCAACGTCAGCAATTTCTTCCAGAGCTATTGGTACGCCATGTTCGGCGCCTTGGCCGGGACCATCTTTGCGATCAAGCGCTACTATGCCACCGTCAATGGGCGGGTGGTGATCGACCGGCTGCTCCTCAAGATGCCGATCGTCGGAGACTTGATCAGAAAAGCGTCTGTGGCGAAGTTTACCCGCACGCTCGGAACCTTGATCACCAGCGGTGTGCCGTTGCTGGAGGGGCTGAGCATCTGCGCCAAGACGTCGGGCAACAAGGTGATCGAAGAAGCGCTCATGAATGCGCGGGTGAGTATCAGTGGAGGAAAAACGATTTCCGAGCCGCTGGCCAAGTGCAACGTGTTTCCCAAAATGGTCACCCATATGATCTCCGTCGGAGAGTCCACCGGCGCGCTCGATGCCATGCTCGGGAAGATCGCCGATTTCTATGAAGACGAAGTCGACCAGGCCGTCGAAACACTGACCTCGCTCCTGGAACCGATCATGATGGTGGTGTTGGGTACCATCATCGGCTTTATCGTCGTCGCCATGTACCTGCCGATCTTCACGATGGCGCAGGCCATCCAATAACGGCGCGACCCGATCGCGTCTCGTATCTGGCGCACGGCCCTCCCCATCCGGAAGAGCCGTGCGCCGCACATCCATCAGGGCAACGCGCCCGTCATGCTGTCCTCAACTCTTCCAGCCTCAACCAGCGCTGCTGAGCCATTTCAAGGCCCGGTCGGATCGATGTCGCCGGTGCTTGATGCGAGTCCTTTGCCGTCGGGCGAGCGATCGCTGCCTGAGTTGAAGACCAGACTCCATTGGCTCATGGGGCTCCGCGTTGCGATCGTGACGCTGATGCTCGGGCTCTCCTTGGCGTTTCAATCGACACGTGGCGAATCCGCGCCCACCTTTACCGCGCTGATTGTGTTCACCTACACCATTACCATCGTGTACGCGGTGGTGTTGAGGCGGCTGACGACGGCCGTGGCGTATACGGCGTTCATCTGGGTGCAAGTGGGCGTCGATGTCATTCTCGAGACCGTCCTGATCGCGAGGACCGGAGGCGTCGAGAGTCCGTTTGCTGTGTTGTACGTCATCACGGTCACGGTGGCCAGTCTGGTTCCGCATCGACGTGTCGGCATCGTCACGGGAGCCGGCTGCACCCTGCTGTTTGGTGGCATCACGGCGGTGCAATATTTCGGACTCCTGAATGCCTCCGCGTGGTTGCCTCCTAGCAAGCTGGAAGGCCCGGAAGCGTTACAGACCTTTGAGGTGTACGGGCTGGCCTTTCTGGTGGTCGGGTTCTTGAGCGGGATGCTGGCCGACGAGCTTCGTCACGCCGATCAGTCGTTACGAGAGAAAGAGCAGGGCCTCAGCCGCCTGCAGGTGTTCCATGAGAGCATTGTACGGAGCATCAGCAGCGGAGTGTTTACGACCGATCAGGAAGGGCGCATTACCTCATTTAACCCCGCCGCTCACGAGGTGACGGGTTACGCGTTTTCGGAGGTGCAGGGCCGTTTGTGGCACGAAGTGTTCAATTGGCATCGCGAGGGGGAGGCACAGGATACCGCCGTCACCTCGCCGCCTTTGCGCTTTGAAGTGGACTGCTTTCACGCCAACGGCAGCTGCCTGGTGCTGGGCATGACCGTATCACCCCTCCAGGAGCAAGGGACGCAGCGAGGTCTCGTAGGAGTTTTTAAGGACCTCACGCAGATTCGCTATCTGGAAGAAGAGATGCGCCGGCGGGAATGGCTGGCCAACCTGGGCGAGATGTCGGCCGGGATGGCGCACGAAATACGTAATCCACTCGGCGCGCTTGCCGGTGCCATGCAGATGCTCCGGCAGGATGTCGGATCGGATGAGACCAGCCAGCGGTTGATGGACATTGCCATCCGGGAAGCCAGACGCCTCGATAATATCATCACGGAGTTTTTGCAGTATGCGCGACCGCCGGCGCTGAATCTGATGGAGCAGGATTTGAACAAAGTCCTTGCCGACACGCTGGATCTGATCCAACATGAAGCGCGATCACGAGCCGGCATCACGATCGTGTCCCGTTTGGCCCCGACGGCCCTCGTGGCAAAGGTTGATCAGGATCAACTGAAGCAGGTGTTCTGGAATTTGTCGACGAATGCCTTTGACGCCATGTCCGGAGGGGGAACGTTGACGATTGCCACCGGGGTGCGGCGCGTGGAAGTCGGAGGGCGCCGCGAGGATGTGATTGAAATCAGCTTTCAGGATCACGGCGAGGGCATCCCGAAGCAGAACTTCGACAAGATCTTTCTCCCGTTTTTTACCACAAAGAAGGAAGGCTCAGGATTGGGACTGGCTCAGGTCCATCGCATCGTGGAGTTGCACGACGGATGGATCAAAGTGGAGAGCGAGGTCGGTGCCGGAGCGAGATTTGTGATCTGCCTTCCGCAAACTCCGGAGACCGGCGCGCGCTTGCGGCATGAGGGAAGGGAACCGTGGAAAAGATTCTAGTCGTCGATGATGAGCAGGGCCTGCGGGATGTGCTGAGCATCATGCTGAAGCGGGCGGGATACGCCGTGACCGTGGCGTCGGACGGTGAAGAGGCGATTGCGCAGATCCAGAAAGAGATTTTCGATCTGGTGATCACCGACCTCAAGATGCCGAAAGTGGGCGGCCTCGAAGTGCTCAAGGCCGTCAAGGCCTCATCGCCCGACACCGTCGTGTTGATGATCACGGCCTTTGCCTCGGCCGATTCCGCCGTCGAAGCGATGAAGCACGGGGCCTATGACTATCTCACCAAACCTTTCCAAGTAGATGAAGTGCAGCTGATTATTCGCAATGCGATTGAGCGGCGCCGGCTGTCGACGGAGAACATGCTCCTCAAGCGGGAATTGGCCAGCCAGTCGTCGTTTTCCCAGATCGTCGGCCAGAGCGAGGCCATGCAGAAGGTCTACGATGTCATCAAGAAAGTGGCGGATTCCAGGAGCAATGTCCTGATCGGCGGGGAAAGCGGCACCGGCAAGGAGTTGGTGGCGCGCGCCATTCATTTCAACAGTGCGCGAGCCTCCATGCCGTTTGTGACGGTGAACTGCAGCGCGGTGCCGGAAACGTTGCTGGAAAGTGAGCTATTCGGCCACATGAAGGGCTCCTTTACCGGCGCGATTTCCAACAAGGCCGGTTTGTTTGAGGTGGCGAACGGCGGCACGATCTTCCTCGATGAAATCGGCGATACCACGCCCGCGATTCAGGTCAAGTTGTTACGCGTCATTCAGGAACGGGAGTTCCGGCGAGTCGGCGGAACCCAAGACGTGAAGGTGGATGTGCGCATCGTGGCGGCCACAAATCGCGATTTGGAAAAGGCGGTCGCGGAAGGCGCGTTTCGTGAGGACCTGTACTACCGCCTCGATGTCATTCCGATCAAGCTCCCGCCGCTGCGTATGCGTACCGGCGACATCCCGCTGTTGAGTCAACATTTCCTGGAGAAATTCTCCAAGGAAAGTGGTAAACCAGTGCCCACGATGAGCCAGGAGGCCATGCGCGTGCTATTGGCGCATGAGTGGCGGGGCAACGTTCGTGAGTTGGAGAACGTCGTCGAACGCGTGGTGGCTTTCACGATGGGATCGTCGGTGACGGAAGCGGATATTCGCGGCTGGCTCCATAAGCCGGTGAACAACCAGCAGGCGGTGCCGTCGGAATTGCCCGAGGACGGCCTTGACCTTGAGGGGTTGATCAACACGATCGAGAAGGATCTGCTGTTGAAAGCGCTGGAGCGGAGTCAGTGGGTCAAAAAGCGAGCCGCGCGATTGCTGCGGTTGAATACCCGGTCGTTCCGGTACCGTCTCGAAAAATATGAAATTAAAGGAGGCCGGGATTAGCGCCGCCCTGTTTGCTGCGAGTGAACTCTACTAGCCTGCGTGTTCTGACTCCTGCCAAGGTCAATCTCATTCTCCGGGTCCTCGAACGACGGCCTGACGGTTTCCATACCATCTGGTCATTGATGCATACGGTCGGGCTCAACGATGAGCTGACCCTCACGATGCGGCCCGCCGCTGCGTCGCGGATCACGTTGCGTTGTGATCAGGCCGACCTGGCGGTGGATCAGACCAATCTTGTCTATCGGGCGGCGGATCTCGTGTTGGCGCGAGTCAACCGGACGATTGATCTCTCCATCAACCTCACCAAGCGCATTCCCATGGGAGCCGGACTTGGGGGAGGAAGCAGTGATGCTGCGGCAACTATTCTGGGCTTGAATCGGTTGTTAGACTTGAAATGGTCGGTCGAACAGATGTCGGAAGTCGGGCAGCAGTTGGGGAGTGATGTGCCGTTCTTTTTTGTGGCGCCCGCCGCGTGTGTCACAGGACGGGGTGAGCACGTGCGTCCGGTTCAGGTGACGGGAAACAGATGGATCGTGCTGGTGAGTCCGGGATTTCCCGTGCCGACCAAATGGGCCTATCAGCAGCTGGCCGCCAGCCGCGCCGGTGTGCGACCGCTCTCGGCGGCGGTGCAGTCCTTGGATCAACGTTCCGGGTTGGATTGGTCTGAGGTTGTTCCGTTGGTAGAAAACGACTTCGAGGCGCCCGTGTTCGCTCACCATCCGGTGCTGGGGCAGATCAAGAGCCAATTGCTGAGCTCGGGCGCCGAGGTCGCCCTATTATCCGGGAGCGGAGCGACCATGTTTGGCGTATTCCGAGACCAGTCTGCCGCGCAGCAGGCGGCGGATGTGTTCGGGCGCAATCCAGGCATGACAGCCTATGCCGTACCGGCGTCCGGCGTGCCATCGACGACGGTCCTGTAGGTCCCTGAGCGCGAGGCGATCAGTTCGAAGCTGCGGATCGGTCAGGGCCGTCCCTTCACGGCGCTATGCTCATGTCGGGCCGTCACTTCCGGTGACGGCCTTCGCCAGCCACAGATTGTTGACAACTTCGCAGGCTTTTCGTTAATGTGCTGAGCTTC
>DAONAB010000244.1:0-5080 GCA_035400805.1 Nitrospira sp.
ATCTCAACGGCACCACCATCCCGCTTTCCTCATATTCCCATTCGCCTGCAAGGACGGCGTGTTCAGCCCGATCGAGGGAAATTTCCCCCGACACCGGCTCCGCCCAGGAAGCCTCCGGTGGCCCTGGCACATGACTACAGGCCTGCAACAGCAACGCACCGAAGCAGATCGACAAGAACGATAGACGCTGTAACTTCATCGTGTAAATCCCTGATGTTTCCGTACGCACTATTCTCTCCATTTTTGCTCGAATTTATTTACATACCATGCATGCCCGCCTGCCTCAAGGTTCCAGCGAATTTTGGCTCATTTCAACCAGTTGCACCCATCGTCTCATATTGCACCACCAGCAGACCGCGCAACCGTCTCCAAGCCAACAAGGCAGCCAGACTCTGCTTCCTGCCATTAATTCCGCCCCCAATCCTTGCCTCAAGGGCGCCCCCCGCTCAACCGATAAGGAGAAGGGAGGAAAGGACGGTTCGGTAGCCATCGCCGCGCAGCTTCGTCTGGCCTCCATCGGGAATATAGTTTGCCTCCTCCCTTACAGCTATAGCGGCCAAGGATCGGGCGACGACAGCACGTGATCGCACCATGCGTAAGACCCCATTTTCAGACAACCAACCCCAGCGAATCGACGCGCTCAAGACATCGGTCGCCGCCCAAAAACCAGCGCCGAACCACTTCGAGGCCCCCACCCATACTTCGATCGCCATTCTGCTCGTCGACGATATGGAGGACAATCGCCTCCTAATCACCCTGTTCATGAAAGGAACGACGTACCGGCTAGACACGGCTGAAAACGGAGCCGTCGCGGTGGACAAACTCCAATGCGGCACATACGACCTCGTCTTGATGGATATTCAGATGCCGGTCATGGACGGCTACCAGGCCACACTCGCCATCCGCGCGTGGGAACGAGAGCAAGGGCGGGTCCCCACACCGATCATCGCCCTCACGGCCAGTGCGCTCACAGAAGACGTCGAGAAATGCCAGGCGGCCGGATTCACCGCCCACCTGACGAAGCCCATCAAAAAAACAACGCTGCTGGAGGCTATTCCTCGCTATGCCGTCACCCCGCCGCTGGAGAAGGCCATCTGATGCGTGATACGCCGTCGGCGCCACCGTACCCCGAATCCCGGCCTCCGGTGGCTCACGTTGACGCCTCCTTCGAGCCATTGATTCCCAAATTCATGACCAACCGGAAGAAAGAGATCGCGACCATGGCGGAAGCCGTGATCCACAACGACTTCGACACGATCCGAAAAGTGGCTCACGGCATGAAGGGCGTGAGCGGAAGCTACGGCTTCCCTGCGATGACCGCCGCAGCGGCCCTGCTCGAACAGGCGGCCAAGAGCGCCGACGGAGACTCAATCAACCGGCAGCTCACGGCGCTGGCCTCATACCTTGACCAGGTCCAAATTGTCTATGAGGAATTGTGAACCGCATTCAAGTTAAGGCTTACCACCCTGTCCAGGGTTCACCGGGACTCACGATCCTCATGGCCGAAAATGAAGAAGTTACTGCGTGTTTTTTGGAATTCGTGCTACAAAAGAGCGGGGACCGTGTGATTCGTTCTAACAATGGAGAGCACGCCAAACGCCTGATGTCCGTCATGAATCATCCGGAAGCCGTCGTCATAGACACGATCTTACTCGATACGACGCGGGCTGGACCTTCTGGCCTACCTGCGGATACAGGCACCCTGTCAGGCAACCCCTGCAGCCATGCTCACGACCAATGCTGAGAGCCTCGATCCGGGACAGGCAGCACTCCTCGGAGTTGACGACCATATTCTCAAACCCGTGAGCCCGACGCGGTTGGCAACTCGATGGAACCGTCTGGTGAAGCAGCCACGAAGAAAACAGACTCGGGTGGCCTGAGGCCCCCTCACGGTCCCGCAGTAAAGGAGCGCGCGTATGGAACCCACCACCAACCACAAGCCCACAGTCCTGATGGTGGAAGACGAGGAAGATACCGCGAGTCTGCTGAAATTTCTGCTGGAGCGGGCGAGTTATGCAGTCGTCCATGCCAAAGACGGCCGGCAGGCACAGGAACTCGCGGATACGATGGCGCCCCCGGATATTGTCTTACTGGATGTGATGCTTCCGTTTCTGAGCGGACTACAAGTGCTGACCTATCTCAGAAAGCGCGATGACTGGGGAGAGGTGCCGATCGTCATGTTGACGGCCGACGGAAGCGAACATGACATCAAGCGCGCCTTGGAGAACGGCGCCAACGATTATATGGTCAAGCCGTTCAACCCACGCGAACTGACCAGTCGACTGAAGCGGTTCGTCGATCAGGCGGCCTGAGCGACCCACCCGGAGGCGTCGCGTGCTGGCCCTCGACCAGTCCAACCTGCCCCTTCGCATCGGCAGCATCGCTGCGATCTCCATCTATACGGCCGTGTTCCTGCTCCTGTTGGGTATTCTTCTGCTCCGATTTCTGCGCCTCAATAAGGATCGGCGACGCCACGCCGTCACCGAGACCTGGCGGCCCTTACTCGCCCAATGTGTCATCGAGGTGCCGGACACGCTCCCGCCGCTCACCACCCGTGACCACCTCGTGCTGCTCTATCTCTGGAACCATTGTTACGAGTCCATTCGGGGAGAAGCACGCACAAACCTGAAGGAACTTGCCCGACGGACGGGAACGGACCAGTTCGCGAAAGAACTCCTCCATGCCAGACTGCTCCGCCGCCGATTGCTTGCCATCGTGACGCTCGGTCACCTGCAGGAACGGTCGGTCTGGAATGATCTCGCTGCGATGCTGCAGGCCGACAACGCCTTTGTCTCCTTAGTCGCTGCCAAATCCCTACTGCACATCGACGCGAAGGAGGCGATCCCGCTGTTGGTTCCCATCATCAGCCGCCGGAACGATTGGTCTCCACTCAAGGTGGTCGGTATATTCGAACCGGCCGGCGCGGACATCGCCGCCGAGGCCATCGCGAAGGCTGCGTGTGAAGCCACCCCGGTAATCGGCGCGCGCCTGATTCGCCATCTTGCGGCTACCCAGAGCCAGCACGCGCTCCCGCCGCTCAGAGCGTTGCTCCAGCAGGGAACACCGTCTGATGACGTGCTGGCCGCCTGCCTGTTCCTCTTTGGAGAATGCAGCGACCCACGAGATGTGGCAACAATTCGCGCACATCTTTCTTATCCGACGTGGTTCGTTCGCCTTCAAGCGGCATCAGCATTGGGCAAGGTCGGAGTCGAAGAAGATGAAGCGAGGCTCATCGCCCTCCTGGACGATGAACATTGGTGGGTGCGCTACCGAGCCGCCGAAGCGCTGTCGAATCTACCCTGGATGACGACGGAACGGCTGACGGGACTGTGCAGCGGACTCACAACCATCGAGGCACAGGAACATTTGCTTCCGTTCATCGCGCAATTAAACGTGAAGACGTACCGCCCTGCTCCTACCATTCCTCCCCAGGCACACATAGCCTAGAGCGCTGCCCTTGGTAATTGTTTCGCTGCGGGATGGTCGCTGCCACCGAATGGCTCGAGCTCAGCTTAAATGCGACGACCCGCCGATGAGACGCTTCGGCCCGAGGACCCGTCAGCACGCGGCCTCAACAGGACAGTGTGGGTGCCTTGCAACTCGGGGACTGTCAGGATGGTGCCCTGTTGTGCCAAGCCTCGCACAGAGGAGCCGGAACGCGCGAGTTCCCATCCGTTCGGCACCTCAAGGGTCAAGCCGGTCAGGGGACTCGGCGCCGTCAACGTGACCCGTAGACCGGTCGAATCGCGCATCACATCCAGCTCGACCTGATTGCGCGCCGCCCACCACCTCCCAAACTCCCCAACGGAACCGAACCAGGCATAGGGACGCACCCCTTCCACGAATCCTCTTTCGAAGGCGAGCTTGTGGTCGAGAACGTTCGGATGGATAAGCACCACCATCGAGCCGCCGTAGCGGCCGAGCTTCCGCGCCAGCTCGAGTGCTTGCGGAAGCCGATCGCCCAGTCTCGGCAGCTCTTCATCTTCGATCGTGACGGGGAACTCGAATACGTCGACTTCGCTGTCCGTCAGGCGGTCGTACGTCAATTGGTAAGGAAAATGGGTGAGGGAGTTATTGGCCGTGGCGGTCGAACTGAATCGAAACCCCGTTGCGAGAAGAGCTTGAGGGAGTCCGAAGGGATTCGACAGCTCCCCCGGCCTGAACGAGATGATCGCCTGCCCTGAAAAGTGATCGATGAGAAATTTACTGACCCGCAATTCCCCCAGCAGGCTGGCGTTGTACGCGGTCCTCCGGCTTTTCACAAACGGCACGTAGGATGGATAGGCTTCCCGGCCGGTTCCCATCGGGAACTGATCGAACACCTTCGAATGCGCGATCGTATGACTGCCCAGCTCCATCCCGAGTTCGGCAAGGCGAGCCAGATGACGCACCCCCTCGTCGTTGAAGAAAATGTCGTCGTTGTAGTCGCGAATATATTTCACCTGGATGAAATAGGTGCCGACCACCCCCTGACTCTTTTCGTACTCCGCATAGTCCACCGCATTCTTGATCGACTGGGTAAAATCCACATCGTGCGTCAACATAACGGAAAGCGATTTCCCGAATGGCACCGTCCCGAGAGTGACCGCCCGATCCTCCGCCGCGCGGTAGATGGATTTGAGTAGCCGGAGCCACACATCCAGCGTCGGATCGAACTGATTGTCGTAACTCCGGACCAGTTCGTCTGCGCGGTTGTTGTACCCCTTCGAGAGGAGAAAGCCGAGGTCTATCCCAATGGCATAGGCCCGGCCACGCCCATAGGCAACCTGTGTGACGGCGGCCGTCCCGTCGTCAAAACGCACGAGCGGGGCGGTCGCCTCCGTGTACCCGTACGTGCCCATCACCTCCAGGTGCTTCTCCCGCACACCGATTCGCAGCGCCCGCTCCTCCGGATCGGTCAGCTCCGTCAGCAGCGGATCGGCCGCGGCCAACGTCATGGCATAACGCTGGCGCGAGGCGACGGCGGCACGAAACCCGAACACCCCGTTCAATCCACCCCCCAACACCTGCACGCCGATCAAGGTGCCACCCGCCTTCGGAAACTCCGCCAGCGCCTGCAATTCGTCCGGATTCAACACCT
>DAONAB010000245.1:0-5074 GCA_035400805.1 Nitrospira sp.
TCGTCTTGAATCGTGATCAGGTCGAGTTCTTTCCCGAGTTTGCGGTGGTCGCGACGCTTGATCTCTTCGAGTTTCGCCAGATGGGCGTCGAGTTCTTTTTTCGTGGGGAACGAGGTGCCGTAGACCCGCTGCAGCATGGGGTTGCGTTCATCGCCGCGCCAATAGGCGCCGCCGGTCGAGAGGAGCTTGAAGGCACCCACGTAGCCGGTGCTGGGAAGGTGCGGACCGCGACAGAGATCGACGAATTCACCCTGACGATAGAGGGAAATGGGGGAGCCGTCCTCGAAGCTATTGATCAATTCGACTTTATACGCCTCTCCGCGGTCCTGAAAAAACTTGATCGCCTCTTCCTTGGACAGTTCGCTCCGGCTGACCGCCAGGCCGCGTTTGGTGATCTCAATCGCGCGCGCTTCGATCTTTTCAAGATCTTCCGGGGTGAACGGGCGGTCGAAGGCGAAATCGTAATAGAACCCATCCTCCAGCGCCGGACCGATCGTCAGTTGGGCGGTCGGGAACACTTCCTTGACGGCTTGCGCCATGATATGGGTGCTGCTGTGGCGGTAGACCTCTCGCCCTTCGGCCGAATCAAAGGTCAAGGGTTCGACCGTCGCATCGTGCTCCAAGGCATGAAACAAGTCCATGGGCGCACCGTTGACCTTGGCGGCAAGAATTTTGCCGTCGAGGCGGCCGCCCTGCGGAGTCAAGGCGTCGCGAACGGTGCATCCTGTTGGTACTTGTTTGCGAGTTCCGTCAGGAAGGGTGATGTGAATGAGCTGTGAGGCCACTCCGGTCAATCCTGCCAAAAAAATACAACGCCGTGCCGACCACCCGCTGCCGGTAATCGGATCACGAACTTCGTGAACGAACAAAAATGGTAGGCGCGGACGGTCTTGAACCGTCGACCTCTACCGTGTCAAGGTAGCGCTCTCCCCCTGAGCTACGCGCCTATCGATCGGCGATGCTAATACAGGCTTACCAAAGGTGTCAAGGAAACGTGATGGCACGACAGGCTTTTCCCTGTGATCGCGCGACGCAATCGAGTCTATTCCCGGTGGGGTCTCCGGGTGTCTGCCGTCCCACTATTTGACTGCCGCCTTCAGTTCCTTGCCGGCCGAGAACTTCGGAATGCGGGCGGCTGGTATTTTTAACGCTTCACCGGTTCGCGGATTGCGGCCCATCCTGGCCTTGCGCTTTGAAATCGTGAAGGTGCCGAAATTGACCAGCGTCACACGTTTTCCCTTCTTAAGCGAGGTCGTGACCGCGCCGGTGAAGGCTTCGAGCGCCACCGTTGCGGCGACCTTGGTGATACCGGCACTGTTCGCCATTTGTGCAATCAATTCTTCCTTGGTCATTGCGTCCCTCCATTGGTGGTTGGCGACCTGTGGATGTGATGCATGGGCGTACCTGTGTCGCCTCTTGATGAGGTACGACTCGGCCGACGGTGCTCTAGCTCGCCCTAGCGCGTTTGACGGGGATATCCAGATCGAGAATTTTTTTTCTCAGGGTATTGCGATTCAGGCCAAGAAGTTCAGCCGCTTGGATCTGGTTACCCTTGGTCTCCCGCAAGGTCAGCAGAATTAACGGACGTTCGACCGCGGCGATCAGCATGGGGTGGAGATTCTTGCCTGAGCCGTTCCGCATGCCTTTGACGAAATCACCGACCTTGTGTTCGAGATAAGAGTCCAAACACAGCCCTTGCCCTTTTCCGTTGGCTTGAGGCACATCGGCTTTAGGCGCTTTGGACGCCTGAAGTGCAGATGCCGTACGTTTCAGCACGGTGCGAGATCCCACCAGGAGCAGCGTCCGAGAAGGATCGATTCCCGTGAGCAGTTTGCCGAGATCCGCGGCGGCTGCCAACTTCGACTCAATGATGACGGCGTCGTAGTCGCGCTTCGCCAGGTCCTTTTGCAGCGAGGAGCCCTCACGGCCCACGGTAATCGCCTGCTCACCGAAAAGGTCCTTGTAGTGTGACTGGATCTCGCTGTCTGTACTGAGCAAAAGAATATTAAATGTTGATGAACGCAGCGTCATGAACGGTACCGAGGAAGAAGAGGGCGGGATTATTGCTCAGGCCCCTGATGATGTCAATGACGAAAAATCTGCCGCCACGCTGATGGAGCGTGATGGTTCAAAGGGGCAATGGCGTGGGTGAAAGAGGTCGCCGGCAGAAGTGATTCGTATTGCCGGACGAGAGCTTTTCAATGGAACGGGTCTATAGGCGCAGGAGCAGGCCTCGACAAATAGTAGATGAATGGGGTGAGCGGGCAGAGTCTCTACCATGTTGCTACGCCGGCGCTCGTGGCCAGGCTTGACAGGAAAGCGGGGCACAAGGTATAGACGTTCATGAATCCCCATCGGAATAGTCGCAAATGAAGGTCAGCCTTAGAGCCACCTATGGGATCATTGCTGCCGTAGATCTCGCGCTGCACCACGCTGAGCATCCGGTGTGCGCAAAATCGATTGCCAAACGACAGGCTATTCCTGCTCGTTTTCTGGAGCAGGTGCTGCATGCGATGAAGAAAGCGGGCGTTGTGACAAGTCAGCGCGGCGCGCAGGGCGGGTACGTGTTAAGTCGAAAGCCCTCTGAGCTTTCTGTCGCGGATATTCTCGATGCCTTAGAAGGCCCGCTGCTCACGACGAACGGAGACGCCGCTCCGAAGCCGACGTCGTCACGGGCATCCAAGCAGGAGGCCCTGCTCGCACATTTGTGGGATCGTGTGAAACGAGCGGAATTGAGTGTGTTATCCGAAGTCACCGTCGAGGAGTTGGCCAAGCGCCAGCGCGCTCTCGACGAGCAACATACATTGATGTATCACATCTGAAGTTTCGCATGAGGCGCCAGCACATTACTTCCGAACCGACGAGGTCGTTATGATCAGTTCTCATACAGAGGCTCTGCGTCCGGCCGTGAAGACCGAGCCCATTCCCCCGCATATTGTCGAAGAAATCGAGACGTTTGAAGCTGAGGCTCAGCGTGTGCTGGCCGGCGATCTCTCCACCGATATCTTCAAGCCCTTCCGGCTGCAGTACGGTATTTACGGCCAGCGGCAACCGGGCGTGCAGATGTTCCGGATCAAAATTCCGTTCGGCGGCCTCACGGCGAATCAGTTGCGACGAGTCGCTGAACTGGCCGATCAGTTCGCCACCGGCGTGGGCCATGTGACGACACGGCAGGATATTCAACTGCATTTCGTGGAGCTCAAGCACGTGCCCGAGATGATGCGTCAACTGGCCTCCGTGGGATTGACCACGCGTGAAGCCTGTGCCAACACGGTGCGTAATGTGACGGCGTGCCACTTGGCAGGGGTGTGCCAGGGCGAAGTGTTCGATGTGACACCGTATGCGAAAACGGTCGCGTATCATCTCCTGCGCAATCCCCTCAATCAGAGTCTCCCGCGAAAATTCAAGATCGCGCTCTCAGGCTGCCGTCAGGATTGCGCCCTCACGCCCATTCACGACATCGGTTTGCTGGCGGCGAAGCGCGCGGATGGAACCATCGGGTTCCGGATGGTGGCGGGCGGCGGCTTGGGGTCGACCCCGCGCATGGCGCAAGTGCTGCGAGAATTTACCCCGATGGACGAATTGCTGCCGACCATCGAAGCTGTCATCAAGGTGTTCGATACGCTCGGCAATCGCAAGAATCGAAACAAGGCTCGCATGAAGTTCGTCATCGAGAAACTCGGCTTCGACGAATTCAAGCGTCGCTGGGAAGCGGCCTACGCAGCCATGGGATATGCGGTGCCGACGCATGAACCGATCAAGCTGCTGGAGTACGCCGATACGCCGCCCTTGTTGATGCCGACGAAAGCGCCGAGCAGCACCAACGGAAACGGGAATGGCCATGGAAACGGGGCTGTCTCGCGCAATGGCGCTGAATCCGCATTTGATGCCTGGAAGCGGACCAATGTGGTGCCCCAACGGCAGGCGGGATTTGCTGCGGCAGCCATTAAGTTGCCGATGGGCGATTTGACGGGCGAACAAATGTGGGTCGTGGCGGATCTGGCTGAACGGTATTCCAATGGAAACATCCGGACGACCATCAATCAGAATGTGATCATCCGTTGGATTCCTGAAGAACGCCTCGAAGCGTTTCATGCGGAGCTGGTGGCGCATAGCCTGGGCGATCCCGGGGCCGAGCTCGTGGAGGACATCATTGCCTGCCCGGGCACGGATACCTGCGGATTGGGGATCACCTCGTCAAAGGGGATGGCCCGCGCTCTCGCCGAGGTCTTTCCTGCCGGGCAGGTGCCTGAAGATCTCCGCGACGTCAGCGTCAAAATCAGCGGCTGCCATAACTCGTGCGCGCAACACCATATTGCGACAATCGGATTGCACGGAGTCGGTAAACGGCTTGGTGAACATACGGCGCCGCATTACGAATTGCACTTGGGTGGACATGTGGACGGCACGCCCAAGATCGGGCAACTCGCGGTGAAGTTGCCGGCGAAAAGTGTTCCGGCGGCGGTGCGTCATCTCGTGGACGTGTATCGTCGGGACCGGAAGACCGGAGAAAGTCTGCAATCGTTCATCGGGCGGGTGGGGAAAAATGTCCTCAAGGACGAACTCATTCCCTATACGATTGTTCCGCCGTACGACCAGGATCCGACCTATTACTACGACTGGGAAGGCGAAGCCGAATTTGTGTTGGAAGACTTGGGTCCCGGCGAGTGCGCAGGCGGAGCCTTGGAAATGATCGACGACCGCATGTTGGAGGCCGATCAGGAACTGTATCAAGCGAAACTGCTCGTGGAGAAGCATCAATACGCACTCTCGGTGAATAAGTCCTATCGCGCCGTGCTAGCGGCGGCGAAGGGTTTGCTGGTGACCGAAGGGATCGATCCGGCGACCGATGCCGAGACCTTCCAGGAATTCGATACGCGCTTGGCGAGCAAAGGCATCGTCCCGGCGTCCTATACGAATCTCGGCGCCCAGGTTGGTGATTTGGGATCAAAGGATGCCACGGCCGAGGCGGCGAATGACAAGATGGCTTTCGCTAAGCGGTTTCTCTCAGTCTGCCGGGCGGCCACTGAACAAATGGGCAAAGATTTGAAGTTGGCGCAGGTGAAAGAAGAGG
>DAONAB010000246.1:0-4998 GCA_035400805.1 Nitrospira sp.
TGGGCGGCAGATCGAGTCGTGGAGTATTCATGGCGCCCTCCGTCGTAAGCCTGAGCATCATCTCTGACCCAAATCCGCTCCGGATCATAGCAGAATCCTTCGAGTGATTCCGTTAACCTGGACTATTCATGAATACCGTCGCGAGACGTTCGAGACAGAAGCCCGCCGAGGCTGCTCGCACGTGAGGCCGACGCAGGCGTACTGGTAGTCCGTCGAGGAGGCCGAACGAGAACAGCCTCGCCGGGCGACAGAATCGAACGCCGGAGCAGGTATTCATGAATAGTCCGGGTTAGGTAGAGAGCCGTTCATCCCGACGGAGGAACATCGTGCCGGTGATGGTCAGGAGCGCACCCAAAAAAGCGGCCGCCATATCCTTCTGCGCATCCCATTCGTCGCCTTGAGTCCCCAGATACAGACTTCCGAGTTCAGGGCTGACGATCATCGCGACGACCGCTTCAATCACTTCGAAAAAACCGCTCTGCGCCAGAATACCGCTGATCGCCAGATAACTCACCCACATCCCCCGCACGCCCGCTAGACGCATGAGCACTTCGCGCAGAGGATAGACCAGGAGCAACCCATAGGCAAAATGCACGAGGCGATCGAACGGGTTTCGACTCAACGCCAGCGCATCTTTCAGCCAAAACCCGAAGGGAACTTCAGAATAGGTGTAATGGGCGCCGATTGCATGGAGCAGCAGAAACGCCAGGATCAGACAATAGGCAGGGAGGGAAAACGCGAACCGCCGATAGGTCAGGACGAGCACCGCCACGAGCGCGACTGCGAGCAGATTCTCCAGGAACCAATCCTGCCGATCCACCGGCGCAATCGCCAGACCGATCCAGAACAGCCCATAGGTGATGAGCAACCCCGTCACGATCGGGCGATCGTTCGGTCTCACTCCGCTCTGGTCCCTCGCCCTCACACCCATACCATGCCGTCTACTCGGAAAGCGCCGCTTCGGATTCCAGTGCCGACTCCGCCCCTCGCAAGGCGCGCACCACCAGGAGCAGCGTCATGCACAACAACGAGCCGTAGAGTGCAGCCGCCATGTCCTTCTGCGCATCCCAGATATCCCCCTGCGAGCCTAAATACGTCACCCCCAATTCCGGATGCACGGCGCGCGCCACCCACGATTCAATGATTTCCCAGAGTCCGCTCAGTCCAAGGACCGTCATCACGGGAAGGTAGTACACCACCCACCCATGGATACTCGCGCTCAGACGAAACAGCTCCTCCATCGGATAGGCCAGCAAAAACCCGAAGCTGAAGTGCACGATCCGGTCGAAGTGATTCCGCCCGAGATGGAGCACCTGGTCCATCCACACCCCGATCGGCACCTCGGCATAGGTATAATGAACGCCGATCGTGTGGAGCGTGAGAAACGCCGTAATGAGCGCATGGGAGGTATGGGACAAGGGAAGGTAGCGATGGGTCGCAATCAATAGCACGACGAACAACGCCGGCAGAATACTCGCCAGCAACCAGAATTGCGGATCCACCGGCGCCTGCGCCATCCAGACAGACACAGCCAGATACCACAGTAGCAGCCCGATCGAAATCAGTTTGTTACAACCCACCGTTGTTTCTCCCGATAAGTGGTGTGAGAAGAGGGGGCTCCGGCCACAGGCATGGCGGAGCAGACCCTTTCACTCTACTGGATGACTCCCCTTCCTGCAACCGCCCTGCCCAGCCGTGAGTCCACCGGACGTGATCCGTGAACCTCGCCTCGCCGCCGGCGAAAAGCTGGAACCGGCGCGCACCAGCTGCTCGGCCGATCCGATCCATGACACCGACGACCGCCGCAGATGACTTCGCACGCTGAGGAGGAACTCCCCAACAGACGTGACCGTCCTGCCGCAAAAGGCGACGTTTGGCAGCCTGACGAGCACCGGGAAACCATCGTTTCCCAGGCATACCACAGGCACAGCTGATGCACTTTAAGCTCGATCAATGGCTGCGTTGCTATGCTCATTCCCTTGCTGGACATTCAGGGGTTGACCTTTGAGGTCGATCATCATTCGATTCTCGACCGGCTCGACCTCGCGGTCCAAGCCGGGGAAATCCATGCCCTGCTCGGCGCCAACGGTTCCGGCAAGACCACACTCGCCTATGTGCTGATGGGTTGCGAGGGGTATAGGCCAAGCGCCGGGCGGGTACGATTGGACGGGACGGAGCTTCTGCCCCTCAAGATGCATGAACGCGCCCGGTTGGGACTGACGCTCGCCTGGCAGGAGCCGGCCCGATTCGAAGGCGTGACGGTGCGCGAATATCTCAGCCTGGGCAAACCGGAATGCGATCCCGAACCGGCACTGAGGCAGGTGGGGCTCGATCCGGACCGTTACCTGACACGTCGCCTGGACAAGGCACTGAGCGGAGGCGAACGCCATAGGATCGAGCTCGCGTCCGTCCTCTCTATGAAACCCAGACTGGCCATCCTCGATGAGCCGGCGGCGGGCATCGATATGCTCTCGATCAATCACATCATCGACATCATCCGCGCGCTGAAGGAAGCCGGCGGATCGGTCCTCTTGATCACGCATCAGGAGGAGGTGGCCCTCATTGCCGATCGAGCGTCTCAACTCTGCGCCGGACGCATTGTCTTTTCCGGCGGTCCGCGCGAGGCCGTCGATCATTTCCGCGGGCGAACCTGTGTGCGATGCGACGGGGAGGTCTGTGGCTATGTCCGACCTTGAGGAACTGATCCGCGTCCTGCCGATGGTGGGAGCCGAGTCATCGATCCTCGACGATACCAACATTGCGCATGTCGTGGCCCACGGGCATCACATCCTCAGTCATCGGACGGTCCCAGGCCTCCGCGTCAACATGGAGGAAACACCGGACGCCATCATTGGAAAGATGATCATTGACGCGGGCGTCACCATCGCTCAACCGATCCACATGTGTTTCGGCCTGGCCCACCCCACCGGAGTGCAACAGATCAAGATCGATGTGCAGGTGAACGAAGGGGCGCAGGCGCGAGTGCTCTCGCATTGCCTCTTTCCCTTCGCAAAAGCGGCCGAACATCGCATGCAGGCCGTGATGACGATCGGCCCCGGCGCGTCGCTGACCTATACCGAAGGCCACTACCACGGCCCCCACGGCGGCATGCAGGTCCTGCCCCATGCCACGATCAAGATCGGCAAAGGCGCCCGCTATTTTTCAGACTTCTCGTTGTTGTCCGGCTCAGTGGGGAATCTCGACATCGACTACCTCGTCGAAGTGGAGGAGGAGGGTCTCGCCGAGCTCAGTGCAAAAATCTTTGGGCACAAGACCGATCGCATCACGCTGAAAGAATCGGTCATCCTTCGAGGCGAACGATCACGGAGCCTCATCAAAACACGCGTGGTGCTGGAGGGCGACGCCTCCGCCGAGATTACCGGCATCACCGAAGCCCATGCCAAAGGCGCCCGCGGCCACGTGGATTGTATGGAAATCGTGCAGGGCCAGGCCCATGCCAGCGCCATCCCGATCGTGAAGGTCTTTCACCCGGAGGCAAAAGTCACGCACGAAGCAGCCATTGGGAGCGTGGATAAGAAGGAATTGGAAACGCTGATGGCCCGCGGGCTGACTCCTGAGCAGGCAGTCGAACTGATCGTGAGCGGAATGCTTCGTTAGGCGGAGGACTACGCGAATCGCCGGACCAGCACGGTCATGCGGAAGTCTGAGCGACAGGATGCGGGTCCTGAATGACGGCTCCGCATTCGAGGCATCGATAGAGAGGACGTTCTGTTTCATCCTCACAGCGGATACGATCGATCAGTCGCATGTGAAGGCAGGTGAGTGTCCGTGTCATGGTGGGCTCGAGTTGAGGACTACGCATAGTGACCTCCCCGAATCGCAGCGGACAATAGCTGGGCTATTTCTAACCGAATGCGGCCCAACCCTATCAGATCTGTGCAGACTTCACACTAGGAATTTGTCTGATACGATCAGGGGAAAGGTCCGACACAACACTTGGGGCTCACCCAGTCCATACCGCTACATATAGCCGTCATCACCGGATAAAGAATCCTCCGTTCAGCCTGACTCGAACCACAGCAAACTTTTGTTGGAACCTGTTGAGATAGGCCCGCTGAGGCGATCATTGTGCGGTGCTCGCGAACCCGACTAGGCCATGCCCGCGGGACACCTGGTTGCAAGAGATTGTGAATCCCGCATGATCACCGAATCAGCCGCGAGCGGGAAGCAGCAACTAGCGGCTTCCGAAAGAGCGACAAACCCAATGCCGTCCTCTAGTGCGAGGCAAAGAAACGTGTGCAGCTTTCTCATGAATGCATGCTCGTCTGCTTGAGAGCGAACGAACGGTCCACATCCTCCCAGCAGTGCCGAGGAATGGAACACAAGATTCAGCAACTCATAGCCTTGACTCCGCATTTGACGGACGAGTTGCATCATTATGGCAGGAGTCTCCATTTCCGGAGAGAGCCAAACCTTCCGCAAGAGGTGCAAGCGCGACAGCAGACTGCCGAGTTTGAACCCGCCAAACGGAGCACGTCTGAGCCGCCCTACCAATTCGGCGCAGGCTTGGAAGTCACCATGGAGGTAACCGATCGTGGCCGGAATTTCAGCAAGCATGTGGTTCGAGTCTCGCTCAGCGCGAAGATGCTCCGTGAACATGGAAGGCCTTGGGGAGAAGCGCGAAAAGTCAGGACCGGACGCCTGTGCCCAGGATGTATATGGGGTAACGGATGTGTCGATACGATATCCAAGCCGGATGATGTTCCTGGCCACTTCCGCATCGAATCCCCACCGTCCGCTTCGAAAGGCAACGGGAGCCGTCTCAAAGTTGCTCTGAATGGCTTCATGCAACCGTTGCAGCTTTTCGAATTGAAGAGTCACCGGAAGGTTGCAGAGCATGCTGTTGTACGCATTGAGAGGCTCCTCATACGGCGGGGTATTCCAGGGATGACAATGGGTCCCGACCTCGCACTCGCCGGCAGCAAAGATTTCCCGGAGGATACCGACCGCGTGTGGGTCCCGCACCACCGGATAGGT
>DAONAB010000247.1:0-4971 GCA_035400805.1 Nitrospira sp.
CGGCAGCATCAGCCGGTCTGTCGGTGCGTAGGTCGGCAGGAGCGATCATGCGGGCAGCCCCGTTGAGTGCCGGTGTTGGCGGCACGGTTTCTTCCTGTCCGTTCCTCAACCAAGAACCCCCCTCCACAGTCGTTGATCGTAGGAACCTCTCCTCATGTGTGGTGTAGTCGGAGCGCTGGTCCTCTCCCCTGGTTCATTCCGTATTTCAGAACCCTATTTGATGCGGATGAGGGACAGTATGGCCCATCGGGGGCCCGACGGGGCCGGGCTGTGGATCGACTCGCATGCACGGATCGGTCTGGGGCATCGCCGGCTCTCGATCATCGACTTGAGCGAGGCGGCCCGTCAGCCGATGGCTAATGAAGATGAAACCCTCTGGGTGGCGTTCAATGGGGAGATCTACAACCATATAGAGATCCGGCGCGAATTGGAGGCGCTGGGGGGGCATCGCTGGCGGACGGACCATTCGGATACCGAAGTCATTCTGCATGCGTTCGAGACGTGGGGCATCGACTGCGTAGACAAATTCCGGGGCATGTTTGCGATCGCGCTCTGGGATGTGCGGCAGCAGGAATTGTGGTTGATTCGCGACCGTATCGGCGTGAAGCCGCTGTATTACAGCCTGCACCACGGCCGGCTGGTCTTCGCCTCCGAGATCAAGGCCTTGTTGCAGGATCCGGAGCAGCCGCGGGCGCTGCACGAGGAATCCCTCTTTCACTATCTGTCATTTCTCACGACGCCGGCTCCGCAAACCCTGTTTGACGGCATCAAGAAGCTCCCCGGCGGGACCTGGCTTCGCGTGCGCGCCGATGGGACGATGGAAGAACGTCGGTATTGGGATGTGTGGGATCACACGTCCCCCCTGCTCGGGGAGACGGATGAGGCCATCGCCGCTCGAGTCCTGGAGAAATTGCGGGAGTCGGTTGCGCTTCGCAAGGTGAGCGATGTGCCGGTCGGCGTGTTTCTGTCCGGAGGTGTCGATTCCAGCACCAACGCGGCCCTGTTCTCGCAGGGAGACACTCAACGCGTCAGAACATTTACGATCGGTTATGACGGTGATTATCCGAGCTATCGCAATGAACTGAGTCATGCCCGGTCCATGGCGGAGCAGGTCGGTGCGGACCATCACGAACGGTTGCTCTCCCTCGATGATCTCATCGAGTTCTTGCCGCGCATGGTCGCACTGCAGGATGAACCGATTGCCGATCCCGTCTGTGTCCCGGTTTTTTATGTGTCTGAACTGGCCCGCCGGCATGGCGTGATCGTCTGCCAGGTCGGGGAGGGCGCCGATGAGCTGTTCTGGGGCTATCCCTCCTGGAAAACATCCAAGATGCTCGAGGAATGGAACCATTGGCCGGTGCCGGCGGTGCTTAAACGTCTCGGCCTTCACGGATTGCAATGGTGCGGGTATGGTGAGAGCATTCATTACGAACGGCTGCGGCGGGGGATCCTTCATCAACCCGTGTTCTGGGGCGGCGCGGAAGCCTTTCCGGAAGCCTTGAAACAACGCCTGCTCTCGCCGCGCCTGCAGCGGCAGTTTCGGCACCTGACCTCATGGGAAGCCATCCGACCGATTCATGACCGGTTCCGGGCCAAGGCCTGGGAGCAGGGCCCGCTGCAATGGATGAGTTATCTCGATCTCAATTTCAGACTGCCCGAATTACTGCTGATGCGCGTGGACAAAATGAGCATGGGCGCCAGTCTGGAAGCCAGGGTACCGTTTCTCGACCACGAGTTCGTGCAGTTGGCGATGAGTGTTCCAGAGGCGGTGAAGACCCGTGGCGGTGTCGTCAAAACGTTGCTCAAGCAGGCAGTGCGCGGGGTGATTCCGGACGCCATCATCGACCGGCCGAAGCAGGGATTTGGCGTCCCGGTGCAGGAATGGATGCAGGGCCGGCTGGGAACATTGATGCAGGACACCCTTGCAGATTTTTGCGACCGGACCGATATTCTCAACAAAGACGCGGTGCTGGATCTGGTATGTCGGCAGCGTGATCCTCGCAGCTGGTATCTCTTTAACCTGGCGCTGTGGTGGAAGGCGTATCTTGTGTAGCGCGTTCAATCAGAGGATCGGGTGGCATGCCAGCCCCTCCTGTTCTCTGTCCCGTCGCATTCTTCCGATCCAGAGCTTCTCCCGGAGCGGATTCCATGGCTAACGCGGAGGATCTCGATTTTGCCACTCGTCTCCTCTCAAAGGCGCAACACATCGGGTGGTTAGCCACAGCCCGTATGGGCTTCCGCAAGGTTCTTCGTCCCTGGCTCTCAAGGCGGCATCGCGCGCACGTCTTGCGCCAGCCTTACCGCGTAGATAGGCTGGATCTGGCCGCCGCCTTCGGCGTCACTCCCGAGGACCTGACCGCTGCCGTAGAGAGAGTACGTCTCGCACTGCCGCAGCGTCTTCCGGTTTCACCGGAGAGTGTGGCGGAGATTCGCGCGCTCTATAAAAAGCAGGCGCCGGGTGTGCTGGAGGCAACCGTCGAATCGGCCGACCGGATATGCGGGCATCTGTTCGACCTCCTGGGTTCCGGCCCCGTCGCATTGGGAGCAACGATCGACTGGCATCGGGATTTTAAGTCCGGCTATCGCTGGAATCCCGATCAGTGCTTTCTTGACGTCGCCCATGGCCATGCAGTCGGCGTCGATATCAAGGTGCCGTGGGAATTGTCACGTGGTCACCACCTTGTGCTGCTGGCCCAGACCGCTCTCCTGAGCGGAGATGAGAAGTACGCACGGGAATGTTTGGCACAAATGACCAGCTGGATCGATGCGAATCCGACCGCGCATGGGGTCAACTGGGCCTGTCCCATGGACGTCGCGTTCCGCGCAGTCAACTGGTTGTGGTCGCTGGGGTTGTTGGCAGAGTCGCCGCTCATGACAGAGGCGTGGCTGACGGAGGTACTCGCGTCGCTGGTGGCGCACGGCCGGTTCCTTATGAGCAATCTCGAAGTCCGCGACGATGGAGTCACGACCAATCACTACCTGGCTGATCTCGTGGGATTACTCTATCTCGGACTCTGTTTGAAGGAAGTCCGTGATGCAGAGGGTTGGAAGGCGTTTGCGGTTCGGGAATTGGTGCGTGAGATGGATCGGCAGGTGCTCGCCGACGGCGCGCACTATGAGTCGAGTCTGTCCTATCACCGCCTGGTCACGGAAATGTTTCTGTCGTCGGCCATGCTGTGCCGTCGCCATGGGGTGGAGTTGCCGCCGTCGTTTTATGATCGTTTGCGGAAGATGTGTGAGTTCGTTCAGGGCTATACCAAGCCCAATGGTCTGGCACCGCAGATTGGAGACGCCGATAACGGTCGCCTGCATATTCTGACCGGGTACGGGCAGGCCGATGTCCGGGATCACCGCCACCTGCTCGCCGTCGGCGCGGTGTTGTTCGATCGTCCCGACTGGTGGGCGGCGGCCGGCCTTACGTGGGTCGAAGGGTTGTGGTTCGGCGGTCTCCGCTGTGCCGCCTGGGGGAGGGCGCAGGGCTCGGCGCAGAGCTCGGCGCAGAGCGGGAGCCGGGCCTTTCCGGAGGCAGGGCTCTATATACTGCGTCGGCAGGCCGATTATGCCTTGCTCAATTGCAATCCGATTGGATCGAGGGGAGTCGGAACCCACAAGCACAATGACCTGCTCGCGGTGGAGATGCACCTCGGCGGGGAAGATATTCTTGTGGATTCCGGTTGTTTTCTCTATACTTCCGACCCGCAATCCTATAATCGATTTCGCAGTACCCTCTACCACTCAACCGTTAGGGTGGATCAAGCGGAGCAGAACCGTCTCATTCCCGGGAAGTTCTTTTGTTTGCACCCGGATAGCCGGCTGCATCGTTTCCAATGGGACATCGGTGGACCGGTGGAACAGGCCGCGGCGGACCACGATGGATATGAACGATTCTCCCACCCGGTGAGGCACCGGCGCGAGTTGTGGGCCGACTGGCTGAACGGGTCGTGGCGCGTCACGGATCATGTGTTCAGTCCCGTGAGCGGTTCTCATCCGCATCGTCTCGAATGGACGTTGACCTTTGCGCCTCATTGTTCGTTGCAGCCTGCGGAAAACGGATGGTCGGTGGTGACCCCCAGGCAGCGGTTCTGGCTGGACGGTCCGCGGTTGTCCGCGAATGGAACGCGTGTGGCCATCTCCCCGCTCCTCGACGAGGAGAGTGTGGCGGAGCAATATGGCAGGGCGCGGCGGGCTCCTTTTCTTCGCTGGAGTTGGGAGGGCTCGCTTCCGGTCGAAGGCGTCTTCACGATTGCCTCCCTGGAGCCGCGTTCGGCATGAGATTGCACTAGGAGGCCGGGACCGAAGTTGAAGAAGGCGTTGACCATCTGGCTGACGGGGTTGCCCTGTGCGGGCAAGACGACCCTGGCCAACATGCTCTTTCGAAGCCTGCTGGAGCAGGGCCTGACCAACGTGGAAGTGTTGGATGGCGATGTCGTCCGCACCTATCTTTCAAAAGGGCTCGGATTCTCCCGTGCCGATCGGGACACCAACATCCTGCGGATCGGGTGGGTTTGCCAGGTGTTGACCAAGCACGGAGTCTGCAGCATCGTGGCTGCAGTGTCACCCTTTCGAGCCGTCCGGAACGAAGTGCGCGCGATGATTGAAAAGGTTGGAGGGCCGGGATCGTTTATCGAGGTGTGGGTGCGCTGCGGGGTTGAGGAATGTATCCGGCGCGACGTCAAAGGCATGTACGCGAAGGCGTTGCGGGGAGAGATTCAGCAGTTCACCGGCGTGTCCGATCCTTATGAAGAGCCGCTCCAGGCCGACATCGTCGTGGATACCAGTCGTGAATCTCCGTCTGTATCGGTCGGGCGGATCCTGGAGGTGGTCAATCGTGGCAATCTCTGACCGTGGCGGTGCTCGGCGACTCAGCCCAAAAGGGTCGGCCGGTGGTGGATAGGAGCTTCCTGTGGTTTCTGCTTCCGACGCTGCTCCAAACCCTGATAGGGGTCGGCGTCATGGTTCCGATCACGACGT